>JAZKYR010000032.1:0-3331 GCA_045612245.1 Agathobacter sp. | reverse complement strand
AGAAGATGGAATGAAGCAATCACAAAAATTGCTTTTGACATGGCTCATTGAAGATACCCGACTTTTTGGTAAGGTCGCAAGTCTTATTTCGCCAGATGATTTTACGGAAGATTTATACCACAAGGTAGCACAGACGCTCTTTGAACAGTTTAAGACTCAAGGCTCTGTAAATCCGGCACAAATCATTAGTATGTTCGAGGATGAAGAAGAACAGAAGGAAGTGGCAGGTCTTTTCAATGCCCGTATCCACGAAGTGGAAACACAAGGTGAGATGGAAAAAGCATTGAAAGAAACCGTTATTCGTGTGAAACAAAACAGTATTAATTATCGAAGTGAGCATATGAACCCAACAGATTTGAATGCCATGATGCAGATTTTAGAAGATCGCAAGGCGTTGCAAGCGTTGGAAAATCTGCATATTTCCATTAATTAAGGACAAAATAGTAAATAACCTGAGAGGATGAAACAAAAATGTCAAAGAAAAACGAAACACCAGTAGTAGAAACAGAAGAAATGAAACAGAAGTTCCAGGAAAAACTTATCGAGCTTCTTGCCCTTGGCAAAAAGAAGAAAAACATGCTCGAATATCAGGAAATCAATGACTTCTTTAAGGATATGCCTTTAGAAGCTGAAAAAATGGAACTTGTACTTGATTACTTAGAGCATAATGGAATTGACGTTTTAAGAATCAGCGAAGATGACGATGATGATGATGAAATCATCTTAAGCGAAGAAGATGATGTAGAAGTAGAAAAAATCGACCTTTCTGTACCAGAAGGTGTAAGCGTAGAAGATCCAGTTCGTATGTACTTAAAAGAAATTGGTAAAGTACCACTTCTTAGTGCAGAAGAAGAAATCGAATTGGCTCAGAAAATGGAAGCTGGCGCTGTTGCAACAGAAAAGATTGCGATTTTAGAAGAGCGTATGGAAGAAGCGGAAGAAGCTGAAATCGAAGAAATGAAAGAAGAAATTAAAAATCTTCAGAAAGATGTAGATTTAGGTTCAGAAGCGAAAAAACGTCTTGCAGAAGCAAACCTTCGTCTCGTAGTAAGTATCGCAAAACGTTATGTTGGCCGTGGTATGCTTTTCCTTGATTTAATCCAGGAAGGTAACTTGGGTCTTATTAAGGCTGTAGAAAAATTCGATTACAGAAAAGGATACAAATTCTCTACTTATGCTACATGGTGGATTCGTCAGGCGATTACTCGTGCGATTGCTGACCAGGCTAGAACTATCCGCATTCCAGTTCATATGGTAGAAACAATCAACAAATTAATTCGTGTTTCTAGACAGCTCCTTCAGGAACTTGGTCGTGAACCATCTCCAGAAGAAATCGCAGCAGAAATGAATATGCCAGTAGACCGTGTTCGTGAAATTTTAAAGATTTCTCAGGAACCAGTATCGTTAGAAACTCCTATCGGTGAAGAAGAAGATTCACATCTTGGCGACTTTATCAAGGATGACAATGTTCCTGTACCAGCAGATGCAGCAGCATTTACCTTGTTAAAAGAACAGTTAGAAGAAGTGCTTAGCACTTTAACAGATAGAGAACAGAAAGTACTTACTCTTCGTTTTGGCTTGGAAGATGGACGTGCACGTACTTTGGAAGAAGTAGGTAAAGAATTTAGCGTAACTCGTGAACGTATTCGTCAGATTGAAGCAAAAGCACTTCGTAAGCTTCGCCATCCAAGCAGAAGTCGCAAGTTGAAAGACTACTTAGAGTAAAATGATTAAATTATCCAAACGAATGAAAGCCGTTGCATCCATGGTAACTCCAGGGTATATCCTGGCGGACGTAGGAACAGATCATGGATATGTCCCAATTTCCCTGGTGCAACGGAAGAAAATACCAAAGGCAATTGCGATGGATGTAAACAAGGGGCCTTTAAAAAGAGCCTGTGAGCATATTGCTGAGTTCCAGTTGGAGGAATTCATAGAAACCCGCCTTTCGGATGGGGTAAAGAAACTAGAGGTAGGCGAAGTGGATTCTATCCTGATTGCTGGGATGGGAGGAGAATTGGTTATCCATATTCTTTCAGATGGAATGGAAGTATGTAGAAGTGTAAAAGAACTGATACTGCAGCCACAATCTGAGCTTGAAAAGGTGCGCCAGTTTCTTCGTGAAAAGAACTTTAAAATTATAGATGAAGATATGGTCATTGAAGATGGAAAGTATTACCCTATGATGAAGGTAATACCTGTCGTCAGAGATGAATTTTGGGATATTGTTCCAGAAGAAGCGGTTCAGGCATGTTACATGTATGGTCCTTTGCTTCTGAAAAACGGCAACCCATCTTTGCGCAAATACCTTGTGAAGCAACATAAGCAATTGGAAAAGATTTTAAAAGAATTAGAAAAACAGCCAGAGTCTACGAAGATTGCCAAACGCAAACAGGAAGTTTTAGCAGAAATATCTTTGAATGAATCTGCATATACAATATTGGGGGCGATAAAGAATGCAGGAATATAATATTACAGTAAAAATGAATAATGAACTGTGTTCAGAACGAGTGGCTGCGGGCACTCGTTTTGTGTCATTAGCACAGAAATACCAAGAAAACTACAAGGATAGAATTGTATTAGCATCTGTAGACAACAAGTTGAAAGAGCTTAATACCAAAATCAATTCAGATTGTACAATTGAGTTCGTTACCATGACAGAACGTGATGGTAAACGTGCATATCGTAGAAGTGTAACCCTTCTTTTGCAGAAAGCTGTTTACAACCTTTGGAAGAACCAGGTGCGTGTAAGAGTATTGCATTCCCTTGGAGAAAGTTACTACTGTGAGTTAGAAGAGCAGCCAAAGGATGATGATTATCATAATCAGAAAATCCATGCCATTAACGAAGTGGACTTACAGAACATTAAGCAGGAGATGCTTCGCTTGGTAAAGGCAGACTGTGAAATCGAAAAGTGTAATATAAGAACAGAAGAAGCAAAGGCCTTGTTCCATGAATTTAAAATGCACGACAAGGAACTTCTTATGACGTATCGTCGTAGTTCCAGTGTAAATGTTTATCGTATGGAACGAATGATTGATTATTACTATGGCTATATGGTTCCATCTACCAGTTACTTACAGTGGTTTGATTTGGAAATATTTGAGGATGGATTTGTTCTCATGTTCCCTAACCAGAACGGGGAAGTGGTAGAACCGCTCAATACTTCTAAGAAACTGTATCACACTTTGGATGAGGCAAAGGAATGGAGCCGTATGCTAGGCGTAGGCACCATCGGTGCTTTAAATGAAGCGATTGCGCAGGGAAGAGGAAATGAAATCATTCTTCTCCAGGAAGCCTTAATGGAACAGCGCATCGGAAATATTGCGGC
>JAZKYR010000031.1:0-12288 GCA_045612245.1 Agathobacter sp. | reverse complement strand
GTTTCACCATGTTTTTTTCTAAATTCTGAACCTGTACACTCATTACTAACTGTTTCCTCCTTAATCTATATGAAATACAAGTATTTTTTTCACAATCCTAGAGATTATAGCACAGGATTGCCGAAAATACTAGTGTTTTTTATAAAATTACTTCCATTCCGACCTTTTGTGGAACCAGTCCGCATTTCTCATAAAACCTCATAGCATTTTCATCCACACCTACAAAAATAGGCGTCTTATCATCAGCAATGATTCCTTGCAATTCTTCATCTGTATACTTCTTTACATTTGCCTTAAACAAATCTGGTCTGCCATAGTGGTGCACCATAAGCACCTGCATCAAAAGTTTATTCAAACCATCCATGTCTTTTGTTGTAGCTCTTCGAATCTGCATTTTATATTTTGTACTCCTTATATACTTCTCCATCTAATGTCTTCCATTCAAAGCGACTTCCGTCAAATGTCATATAGCTATGTGCAGAATTTTCTTTTGGAATCGATACTGAACCTGGATTCATATAAATATGCGTTTCATATTCCTCACAAACAGGCACATGTGTATGTCCATGCAAAAGAATATCCCCTGGTTTTACAGGTGGTAGATTCGTATTGTTATACACATGTCCATGTGTCACAAAAATCATTTTCTCTCCGGCTGTCAAAATTGCATAGTCTGCCAATACTGGGAAATTTAATACCATCTGGTCTACTTCTGCTTCACAATTTCCACGCACACAAAGAATTTCATTTTTCATTGCATTTAGCATTTCAATTACCTGTTTTGGTGCATAACCTTCTGGCAAATCATTTCTAGGTCCATGGTACAACACATCTCCTAATAAGAGTATTTTATCTGCACCTTCTCTTTTATATGCTTCTAATAATTCTTTACAATAATATGCCGACCCATGAATGTCGGATGCGATTAACCATTTCATTTCTCTTCCTCCATTTTAACTAAATAAAGTCCATATCCCCCACAAACCACAATCAGGAATATACACGATAAAATTCTCCATGTATCTGTTACTGCTGCTTCATTTACAAAAACACTCAGTGCATTAAATATTCCATGTGCAGCGATACAAATCCAAAGACTATTACTCTTATAATAAATCATCACAAACATAAAACCTGCTGCAGTCGCATACGCTACCTGCAATAAATTTGGCAAAAGTTCTGTTCCAGAACCATTAAATAAATTAATGATATGTCCCATTCCAAATGTCAAACTGGATACCACTATTGCAGACTTTACACCATCTTTTCGCATTGCATTAAAAAGAAGACCACGGAAAATAAGTTCTTCCAAAAATCCCACACAAAGCATGGTCAACACATAACATATCGACTCTATTGGACTTACGTATAAAGCCATTCCAAACATGAGGTTTGCCATCATCATCACTAACACTGGAATGTAATATAACATCTTCTTTGCCGGCACTTTCGATTTACATAAACCATATGTTTCTAACATGCCATTCTTTCTCAAAAAAAGAAACAGTACCATCGAAAGAAGTATTGCAATTGGAAATGTCGCCACTTTCATGGTTCCCATCTCCGCTGAGAGATTATCTCCCAATGACAAGAAAAAACAATATGCAATTATCCAAGCAATCGCGAATCCTATTTCGCTTTTATCATAAAATTTTCTCATGATACGTCTCCTAAAATCCAAACAACCCAATTCCAATCCCTGTAATTGCAGATACTACAATTAACATGATTGGAGAAAGTTCCTTTTTCCATACTTTCTTATACCCATAGACGATTCCAATTAAAATCCCCAGAATCATACTAGATTTAACATCCAATTGGATACTCTCTCTACCCTCCACACAATTCGTAAAAATCAAATGTAATCCCGTTGCAATAATAATGCCTATAATACATGGCTTTAATCCCTGCAAAACAGCCTTGAAATACTTGTTATCCGTAAAATTCTTTAAGATGGCTGTCACTAACAAAATTACACAAAAGGATGGAAATACTACGCCAAATGTAGCAAGTGCTGCCCCGAATATTCCTGCCTGCATATTCCCTACATAAGTCGCCATATTTACCATAATTGGACCTGGTGTACTCTCACTTACCGCAATCATGTACGTAAGATAATCTTCACTCATCCAGCCATGAGATAACACAACATCTCGAATCAACGGAATTGCTCCATATGCTCCACCAAAGGAAAAGAGTCCTACCTTTAAAAAAGCAAATAATAATTCTAAATATATCATGCCCTGCCCTCCTTTTTTGTTTCCTGGATGACAAAACAAACCAAGCTAACTACCGCTGCCACGAGCATCATGCTAACAGACGAAAATTTCCATGAAAATAAATTCACTAGAAACATTCCCACAAACGAGCATAACATAATCATACGTGGCAACATTTTTGCAGGCATCTTTTTCAACATCTTTAATCCTGCATTAAAGATTAAAATACCTACACCTACTTTTATTCCCATAAATGCATTTGCAATCAATGGAATCTCTAAAAAATTATCCAAATAAGTAGATATCAAAAAAATGATAACAAATGATGGAACCACTACTCCAAATGTAGCTGCTATTGCTCCCAGTATACCTGCGATTTTGTATCCTACAAATGTGGCGCAGTTAATCGCGATTGGACCTGGTGTGGATTCTGCAATTACTGTTATATCCATCATCTCGTCATGCGTAATCCATTTTTTCTTCTCCACACAATTGTTTTCAATAATCGAAATCATGGCATATCCACCACCAAAGGTAAACAGCCCGATTTTTAAAAATGTCAAAAACAACTCTATCACAATGTTCATCTACAAATCATCCCTCGTAATATCATTAACCCAGATATATTTTTTGTAATGATGATATACCCAAGGCAATTTAATCACCTCATCCATACTGATGATAAAATACACCACCAATACTGGAAGCTTCCAAATAAAGGCAGACAATGCCGCAAGCGGAATAATAATTCCCCACATCGTCACACCTACACTGTATGCGTCAAATTTGGTATCGCCGCCGGCATTGAAAATACCTGTAACGACGATGACACAAATAGATTTTCCAAACATATATACAGCCAGGATAATCAGCATGTTGCTAAGGTATCCTCTTGCTGTTTCTGTAAGCTGCATAAATGCAAAAATAGGTGGTGCAACCAAAAGAACCAGTGCACCAGAAATGAGTCCGCACACAAGCGATAATTTCGCCAGTTTATCTCCATATTCCTTCGCCAGTTTCAAATCACCTGAACCCAATACATTTCCAATCAGGATTCCACCGCCGGTACTCATACCACGGCAAAGACAGGTAAGTAAGTCTTTTACAATACTTGCAACCGAATTCGCTGCCGTTGCATCGCTTCCCAAATGTCCAATGATAACAGAGTACATCGTAATACCGATACCCCAAATCATATAATCTAATAAAATATGAAAACTATATTTCCAAAACTCTTTTTCAATCTCAGGATTAATCGATAAAATCTGCTTGAAAGATGGACGTAAATTGCCTTTCTGGTAGGAATCTACCACTACAATAATGAGTTCCAATCCTTTTGAAAGAACTGTGGTAAGAGCTGCACCATCTGCACCCATTCTTGGCATACCAAGCAAACCAAAAATAAAGATTGCATTCAACACCAGGTCAAGCACTACAATCGATGTAGAAATGGTAGCACTCTTCTTTGCCTTTCCCATACTCTGCATCAAAACCAGATAGCACTGTGACAACCCAGCGAACACAAAGGAAGGCGCAGCTATCTTAAGATAAGATGCACCAATTCGAATCATTTCGGCATCCGATGTAAATATCTTCATTAAAAATTCTGGGCAGAAGAAAGATGCTGCTGCAAATATTGCAGACACCCCTACCATATATCTAATAATCAGACCAAAGACCTTTCGCATGGTCTGCTCATCTTTTTTTCCCCAGTACTGTGCACAAATTACTCCTGCGCCACCAGCAAAAGAACCAGTAAACAAATGCAACACAAAGCTAACTCTTGTAGCCAAAGAAACTGCTGCAATCGAGTCCTGATTTATAAATCCAAGCATCGCAGAATCGCCTGCACTGATAGCAGCCGTCATAAAAGTCTGCAACGCAATCGGTATCGCTAATTTTTTCAATTGACTATAAAATACTTTTTTATCCATCTCTTTTGTCTCTCTATTTCTTTAAAAATTCCAGTACTCTGCTATTAAAATCTACTGCTTCCTCATAAGCAGCATGACCTAACTTCTCATACATATAAATCTCACAGCCAAGTTTTTCTGCTATTTCTTCTGACGCCTTGCCAGTAACCACTTTATCCTTCGCCCCACCAATTACAAAAACAGGACATTCTATTCTTTCCAGCACATCATATGCTTCACATGTAAGACATGCCTTTGCAAGAATTAAAAAACGGTCCACATTCTTTGGTTTTTGAATCATCGTAAGAAGTGGCATAAACAAACGATAGCGTTTGACATACTCTTCGGAATACATCTTGTCCGCCATGTCTAAAACAAGCGTCTTATAATCTCCCTGCTCCGTCAAACGAATCCAGTTTTTCACAACGTTTTGTACGGTATCATTATTTCTAGATAAAGTCACTGCAAGCACCAATTTATTTACCAAATCTGGGCGTTCCACAGCCAAGTACTGCGCAATCATCCCTCCTTGAGACACACCAAATACATCGGCCTGCTTAAGACCCAATTCATCCATTGCCGCAGCAATATCCAACGCGAAATCTTTAACTGTAATGCCCTCATATACTACATCCCTACGATCAAATAAATATACGGTATACTCTTTTGCAAACATACGGTACATATATGCCAAAGACAAACCTGCACCTTTGATTCCATTCGTATTCAACCCCTGAATCATAATCAAAGTCTTTTTTCCTGTTCCAAACTGAATGTAATCGAAACTTGCATTTTCAGTGTTTATTTTACCTTCTTTGGTATTATAAAGCATGCTCTATCCTCATTCCTAAAAATTTAAAACACCCAAACATCTCCATTTGGCATTCTGCACATCTGGCCGTCGAAACGTTCCAATTCTTCTCCTGTTTCCCAATCGCGCACTACGACCATCTCATGATAATCTGGATCTTCAAACCATTCGCTGAAATACATTTTATCATCAATGCGAAACAGACTTGTCTGATGCGCATTCATTTTAAAACTCTTTTTTTCTGGCCATACTATTTCCAACACATTATCTTCCCCCACATAAGATAACATCAGCGGAGAAACATCCAATCTGAGATTATAACAATTTGGCACTTCGTCTAATGATAATTCCTTCACCACTTTTTGTTCAAAATTATGTGTATCAAAAGCAATTATCTGTATTGTTCGTTCCGCAAAATCCACTACTAAGAAATACAATACTTCGTCCAAGAAAACTGGCGCTTCTACATATACATTTTCCTTTGTCACAAAAGGATAGTATACTTGTCCATCCGGATAGTGCAAAAGCACACAGGTCATTCCCTCATATATATTGCCAGCGTTTATGATTTCTTCTGCTTCATATAAATCACAAAAACAATTTTTTGCAATTTTGCAACAGTACCATTCACTTGTTCCTTCGATTCTTTCTGGATAAACATCTTTTAAATCTTCAATTTTTATAAATTTCATAAAAGCCCTCCAAATTTACTATTTTTAGCAAACCACTACTACCATTAATTGTCAACCTAGTAATCACATATTTTTTTCGCATTTGCACAAATTAATCCTTGTAAGGAGGTGAACAAAATGAATAGTTCAAACAATTCAAGTTCAAAAAAATCAGAAGCGATGAATCGTTTCAAACAGGAATGTGCCAACGAAGTAGGTGTAAACCTTAAAAGTGGTTATAACGGTGACTTAACATCTAGAGAAGCCGGTTCTATCGGTGGTGAAATGGTTAAAAAGATGATTAAACGCCAGGAAGAGCAGATGAAATAAACTGTTAAGCCAAGTTTAAAAAATGAAAAGGAAAGTTGCTCAAGCTCGCTTGTACGCAACTTTCCTTTTTGTTTTTGGTATTTGGCGTTCAGCCAAATCGCGAGAGCCACAGATACGAAGTATCTGACAGACTACGAAGTAGTCGGGTCGAGCGAAACTTGGCTATTCCACATCACTACTTATAAATAATAGCCTTCCCTAATTCATCTGCCGTTTTGTCATCTACCAAATAGCGAACGATTTCCAATGCAAATGCAATCGCGGTTCCCATGCCACGGCTTGTGATGATATTTCCATCTACAACAACTGGTTCTGTACTAAGATCTGCACCAATAAGCTTATCTTCAAATCCTGGATAAGATGTTGCTTTCTTACCTTTTAAAAGTCCAGCTTCACCAAGTACGCTTGGAGCTGCACAGATAGCAGATACTAACTTGCCTTTTACATTAAAATCTACAATTGTCTGTAATACATATTTATTCGCACCCAAATTCAAGGTCCCTGGCATTCCGCCTGGAAGCACGATTCCATCTAGCATATCGAAATCCATAAATTCTGCTGGAATATCGGTATTGAAATCAATCCCATGTGCACCTTTTACTAATTTTTCTCCTGTAATAGAAATCATGGCAACTTCAATTCCAGCACGTCTTGCAATATCCACAACTGTGAGTGCTTCAATCTCTTCGCAGCCATCTGCCATAAAAACACCTAATTTTTTCATGTTTTACAATACCCTTTCTATCGCTTACTGAGATTACTATTATGGTATTCTCCAGAATTTGTCACATCATCACCAAACCAGTCTGGTGCCACGAAACTTTCCGCCTCTTCTACAGATTCAAACTCTACTTCTACCAAACGAAGGGGTGCAAGCACACCTTGGAAAACATCAAGTTCTGCAGTATGAGTTTCATCCAACGGAATCAAATAGCGAATCTTATCAATCAGTATTCCATCAATTTTTGGAAGCATATGCTCAAAGGCTTCTGCAGTGAGCGGAAATTCATGTTCTTCACGTGCCATAAGCCCTGGCCCTTTATAGGTCAGAAAGTACTCATCGTTACTACGACGAATACGAAGCACCGGATTCGTAGATAAATACCCTTGAGCAATCCGTTTCTGTTCATAGCTTTCTAAATTTTCCGGCAAACTTTTTACTAAATATTTTCTTTCGATTTCCATAATTATCTCAATCTGTTATTTTGTTCATAACGTTGCTTTGTCTGAATCGCATGTTTTAAATCATCAAAACGTTTTGTAATTGGACCATCTTCGATTACCAAATCTAAAACCACTGCCATATTGTCAATCATAGTATCTGTAACTTCTTCTCTCATGGTAAGAAGAATCTGATACTTTCCTTCGAGAGTATCTTCATCAAAAAACTTCATCATACGATCTTCAATCGTCATCTCTAATACTGGAGTATCGATTTTTTCAAAACGATATTTCTGTTTTACTTCTGGATATTTCTCGTGATCTACTTCACTCACAAACATATCCAACGGTCTAGCACATACCATACCATCGCCATAGAGTGCCTGATAAATTACGAGTTCTTCTCCAGTTTCTGAATGATGTGCAATCGCTATAATCTTATAATTCTTGTTTTTAAAATGTCGGTAAGTTTCCCCGACAACTGGTCTTCGTTCCATTTTACTACCTCAATTACTACTGATATGAGAAACGGCTAATCATATCTAAGCCTTCTCCTACAAAATCTCTTTCAAAACAAAGATTTCCGTCAAATCCTTTTACCATTAAATCTTCTACTGTTCCAAGCATATTATCTGGAATCGCATCTTCTGGATGATGGTGTACTGCTGCAGAAACTCTCTCCGAATGATTGTGTTCCGCTTCCATCGTTTCTAAGGTTACATCCACCTTGTCCTCATCCGTATTCTTTTTCGCACGTTCTACAATAGAAGTAGTATTTGCTTCTACTCTTCCTTCATGCACCTGCTGCATTGCAGTGCTTTTTTCAGGCTTTGGCGCATACTCTGACAAATTCATCTGCTCATACAGATCAGCCGCTTTCTCCTGTGCACGCTGCTTCGCCTTTTCGATATTCTGCATCGCAGCCTGACGAATCTGTTCTCTTTGTATCTGTACCTTCGCAGAATCTACACGGGTTGCCTGTTTTGGCATCTGATAGGTTGGCTGCTGTCTTTGCGCGTTCTTCGCCTGTTCTTCATTCGATTTTTTAACAGCCTTCACGATATACGAAATAATTACAATAAAAATGATCAGTTCCATACATCTACCTCCAATATCTCTTTTGCCCTCTTATCACCAAGAGAACCCTGAAGCACCTGCATCACCGGATTTATAAATTCTTCCTTATAAATCCGTTCTACATATGCTACCTTTTCTGTATGAGGCATATCTATAATATCGCCGTCTGTACGTTCAACATAAAAATATGCCATTGCACGAAAGTCTGGCCATTCTTTTTCTAATGCTTCTTTCGTAACCGCTAGCAAGTTTTCTACTTCACTTTGCAAAATAAGCATCTCCTTTTGACCAGAAACCTTCTTTTCCGCAAGAGGAAGAAGTGTTTGAAGCGTCAAATGAAACTCCCTATCCTCTTTTCCAATCAAAAACTCCAGATTAAAGCGATTCTTGTACTGCTTTAATACTTTTACACTGGCTGTCAAATCCAACTGACCTGCAATCAAGTTCTCTTCCATTTCTTTAAGTTCTTGGAATACTGTCTGCAAATCATCCTTTGCCTGAGTATACTGTGACTCTAATACCAGTCTTTGTTTACGTACTTTATCATAAGATTTTTGCCAATATTTTATGTAAGATACGTCTGCGCCTACCGCTTTTAATTCTTTTTTTAATCCTTTTAAACTATCGTCAAAAAGCATCTCATTTCTCCATACTATTCTCCAACGTTTTTATTGGTCAACGTTGTCCAAAGAAGTTTTAATTTACAAACTTTTTCCATACGAATATCGCCTTCGCCAAGACGGATAACTTCCTTCTCAGCAGGTCCAGCCTGTCTCCATTCTACAAGGCCTTCTCCATTTGGATCACCTGTTTTTACGAAGTTACACAAGTAGCTAGACATCGCATCGGATAATGTATAATCCTTTTCTTCAAATGGTCTCCAACCATTCTTTAATGTACCAAACCAGTACCATAAGTCACTAGAATGCCAAGCACCATTTTCATCACCTGGAAGCTGACGATCAAAGGACCAACAATATGCCTTTTTCTGCTTATCACAAAAATCTTTTGCCATTGGGAAAATAAAGAATGGCATCATATCCTGACTAGTTGCACCAAGCATGTATGGAATATCTTTAATGTCCCCATCGTTCATTGCCGTAAGAGGACTCTTAGTAAGAAGTTCACCATCTACACATGGGCTTGCTACCATTCCATATTTCATATTTTCTTTTTTCAGTTTCTGCCATGCCTGGAAAATCTTTTCCACATCTACTGTTAAGAATTCTTCTAAATTCTTACAACCAGCTTCTGTTACCACTCTTTCCCAGAATTCATATCTATCTTCATGAGTCTGCGCACTATCCATTAATTTATGTGCGCCACCACCACTACTCATAACTGCTTTATTGAAAAGACCATGAGTTTTAGGGCTAATACAATGCTGCATTGTACTCATCGCACCTGCACTCTGTCCCATTACAGTTACATTCTCAGGATCTCCACCAAAGGCTGCAATATTA
The DNA here is from genome assembly GCA_045612245.1 of Agathobacter sp. GTDB lineage: Bacteria > Bacillota > Clostridia > Lachnospirales > Lachnospiraceae > Roseburia. Next base: position 2,643 of record JAZKYR010000031.1, on the reverse strand, counting down.
TGCTGTACCCACTGCATAGCAGTCATCTGGTCATAAAGACCATAGTTTCCTGTATGTCCATCACGTTCTTCTAATTCTGGTAAACACATAAATCCCATAGGTCCAAGACGATAGTTGCAAGTAACCGCAATCACACCTTTGCTTGCCCACACTGGTCCATCAAAATGCTTTTCATGTCCACATCCACCTGTATATCCACCACCATGAATATAGAACAATACTGGAAGCTTGCTGTCTGGTGTTGCATCTTCTGGAACCCATACATTTAAGAACAAGCAGTCTTCACTGTAAGTATATGTAGCACCTTTTCTAAATTCATAATAATAAAATACTTTTTCAAGCACTGTCTCTTCATCATAAAATGCACGTGGCTGATAGCTACAGTTTCCATATTCGCTTGCATCATATACGCCATCCCACGCTGTCACTTCTACAGGATATTCCCATCTTCCCGCTGTCGCATAGCGGATTCCTTTATATGCTGTCACGCCAGGCCACTGGCAATCAGTACCCTGAATCTGTCCACATGGAATTGTAATTGTCTTGCTCATATTTATATCCCCCATTCGTTCATTTCCATAAATAGTCATTCTTATTTAGAATTTTAACACAAAACACCACTAAAGTAAAACATTGCAAATTATAAGTTTTCATCTTATAATCTCTCTATATTATTTAATATAAATTGAGGTGTGTAATGCTTACCTATGACGAAGCTTTAAACTTAAATTATTATAAAAAAACAACTTTCACCGGTTGGATGAATCCACTTCGATTCTTAATTAAGATGGAGAAACCAGAAGAAGGTGACCCTTTCTTTCATGCCTGGGTCTGGCCTGGTCCATATATTTTTGAAAAAACAGATGATTCCCTTAAAATAGAGCATACTGCTCCATTTTCAGAGGATGGAAAGAAAGAAATTGTAGATTGGATTAATAAACAGTATAAAACCCACAAAGATGTCTGGTCTAAGAAAATGCTTTAATTTTTCCTACAATTTACAAAAATCTCTTGACGTCCTACCAAAAAAGAGATAATATACTAATGTTGCAAAACAAATGGGCTTATAGCTCAGCCGGTTAGAGCGCACGCCTGATAAGCGTGAGGTCGGTGGTTCGAGTCCACTTAAGCCCATTAGAGCGGTTTCCGAAAGGAAACCGCTTTTTTAATTTTTAGCCAAGTTAGCTCGCGTTACGCCGCTTTGCGGCTTACCGTCGCATTGCGACTATTCCGCTCGCTATTTGGCTAAACGCCAAATACGAACAAAAAAAAGAACGATATGCAAGCAAGCTTGCTATCGTTCTTTTTATTGTTCTACTTGTCTAAATAGTATTTATAAATAAGCTAAGGATAATTATTCTGCATCTGTATTTTCAGCAGCTTTTTCAGCTTTCCATGCAGCAACTTCTGCACGTTTTTCAGCATTGATATTCCAGATGAATCTGAATGATGCCCAAGAACCCATAGCGATGATAGCTGGGATAAGGATACACATTGCTTTAATACCGAAGATTGCTGAAGCTGGCTGTGCAGCACCTGCACCTGCCTGGTAACCGAACCATGTTAACATAAGAACGGCAATTGAACCAGATAATGTCTGACCTACACGACGTGTAAGTGAGAATGTACCGTAAATAGCACCTTCTGAACGTTTTCCTGTAAGGTATTCGTTATAGTCGATAGCTTCACCAACAAGACCCCACTGTAACTGTACAGATAATGTAATTAAACCAGTACCAAGACCAGACCATACAATGTAAAGTACAGGAATCATTGTTTCAACTGATGTAGCGTATACGAAACATGTAGCAAGTAAAATACATCCAACTAAGATAAATGTACGAATAATTGCAACAAGGTCAAATTTCTTAGCTAAGATAGGAGCGATAATTAAACCACCAAACATAACTGGAGTAGAAATTGCTGTTGCAATTGCTGATAATGCCATGTTGCCTAAAACGTCAGCATACATGTATGAAGCAGCACCCTGTGCAATACCCTGTACAAAACAGATACAAATTGAATGAACACAAAGAGCTACGTAAGGACGGTTAACTTTGAATACGTTAAGGATATCTGTAACTTTAACTTTTTCAGCTTCTTTTTCTTCTTCTGTCTTAACTGCGTTCTGAGCTTCAACGTTACGTTCTACTGTGAACATGTAGTGGATGAATACTAAAAGACATCCTAAACCAGCAGCAACGATTGCTGTAATAGCATAACCCATTGGAGTTTCACCTAATAACTCTAAAACTACAGGGATTGCCATCATACCTACCATACCACCTACTGTAGAACCAAATCCACGAGCTGATGATAATGAAGCACGTTCTGCATCGTTAGTAGCCATTACACCAAGTAATGAACCCATACCGATGTTCATAACTGTATAACCAAGTTCGAATACGATCTTAGAAAGGAAGAGAACAACGATACATAATAAACCATCAAATAATGTTGGAAGTGTGAATAATGAAATTAAACCAACTGCCAAGATTGGGATAGAACGTAAAATCCAAGGACGGAATTTGTTCTTTTTATTCTTAGCTTTCGTGAACATAACGTCCATGAAAGTACCAACGAGTGGATCGTTGATTGCATCCCAAATGTTCCAAATTAATAAGATTGCAGCATAGACACGTG
>JAZKYR010000030.1:0-10572 GCA_045612245.1 Agathobacter sp. | reverse complement strand
CTTTAATTCTTCAGCAACAACATCTGTAAATGCTTTTAAAGCTGCTTCAGCATCTTTTTTAGAGAGCTGAGCTTTTTCAGCCATAGCTGCAACTAATTCTGTCTTATTCATGTTATATTCCTCCTCTGAATTTACATTTATCATAATTTGGGAACGCCCCAAATCACTGTACTATTAGTTATACTTGGTTTTTATCTGTTTGTCAAGGCAAAAACCTTATATTTTAGGCATCTTCTGTGCTTTCTGACTCAATTTCTTCTGTTTCTTTATCCTCAGACTCTTTTTCGCTTCCTTCTTCAGAAAGTTCAATAATCACAGTTGCCTCTTCGGAATTCACGGACAAATATTTTTTCCATGTATCATACCCTTCCGCCTCTACCTTTAAAACATGTGTCCCATAGGTCAGTTCCACTGGCAGCGCATGATCAATCAGCTGATAGTCCACGTAAACCTTTACGTCCTCTACGTTGATATCAAAGGAGATGATTCCTTTTTTCTTGCCCTCTCCCTTTAAGGTATCAAGATCTATTTCTGTGATTTCGCCTCTTAGGATTTCAACCGTTGTGTTTCCACCCCAGCCATCCTTTGCCACCTTTAAGGTGTAGGACCCTTCTGGTACTTCTAGCTCCATATTCGGAGTAATCATAGCAAAGATATCTTTGCCCAACTGCAAAAAACTTTCCTCAAAAACTTCTGTATTTTTAAGCGATAAAGTTCCGTGTCCAGTCGTAACCACAATAGAAAGAATCTTTTTATCCTTTCCTACTACGGTTAAAATATCATCTTCATGAATGTCCGAAAAATCAATTTCCTTTCCATTTGAAAATAGTTTAACCTCGTCCTGAATGGAATATTTCGTATCCGCTATGGTAAATACACCCTTTTCCTCATCAATATGGAAACGACGTACCTTTTCATATTCCCACACAGAATCCGAAAGCTGCACTTCTGTCAAATATCCGTCCTTATCTCTTGGTGCGATGGTTACGAAACGCCCTTCTGTAAATCCTGAAGCCGGAGCAATGTTCCCATATTTATCCTTAAATCTAGTAGAAAATCCATATTCATAATAATGCGCCAATCCACTGTCTGACGAATATAAAGTCAAAGTTTCTTCCTGGGCATCATGCTCCACAATCATAAAAAGGACATCTTTTTCACTCTGTCCATTCTCTGTTTGCTCGGTCTCAGTATTCTCTCCTCTTCCCATTCCACAAGCAGAAAAACTTAAAACCATCGTCAAAAGAATTGCTACATATAAAATTGTTTTGTGTAAATATCTTTTTCTCATAGGTCAAGTATAACCCATTATTTTAGAAAAGCAAACATGTTTTCCATGAAATTAAGCCGCTTCTCTTCTTGCTCTATTACTCTTGCGAGTTTATCAACATCTCGCCCTGACAGCCAGGTCTTACGAGAATTCATATAGTGATTGGTAACCTTCCAAAACTTCTCCGGAAATAGTAACAGGCCATATAACTGTTTATATTCCTTTTTTGAAATCTCTCGATATCTATTATATTCTTCCATTAAGTCTATCCCAATTTTTCTATTCCACTCATTCTTTTCAAGCATTTTTCTAAGAAAATTTGACAAATCTGTCATAGCCCAGCTATAAATAAAATTTTCAAAATTCACAATCCGATATTCACCGCCCACAAGCAAAATATTATGTTGGTTAAAATCTCCGTGACAGAATAGTCTGCCAGGATCTTCTTCCTGCACCTCTTGTAACATAAGCAGTGACTCTTCTGCAAATTTACGATAATGTTCAAAATTTTTCATATACAATTGTTCAAATTCATTTTTCTTCTTGCGATTACGAATATAATTACGCACCTTAATTAATTCTCGATAATGCCTTTGCCACACTTCCACAATTTCAATCGGTTTTTGTGTTGCTTCTTCTAATTTCACTTTTTCTACTGCATTATGATAAAGTGCCAACATGCGAACTGCTTCTTTTAATTCATCTATTTTGCCCGTACTAATTTCTATTCCATCTACATAATTCTTCAGAATAAAACGCTCTCCGGTATACTCATCCTCCGACAAAGCTTCCTGATTTTTCGTCAGAACGATTTGCTCCGCCAAGAAATTATTTTTCTGAAGCTGTGCTAGGAAGCGATACAACAGAGTCCCTTTTTCCTGCGACCCTCTAAATGGAACCAACATCAACTTCCCTATGTCGGTATCGCATATGTAGCTTCCTCTCCCCTTCGTTACCTCATGTATTTCTATTTCATATTGTGAAAGAATTGCCTCTGTTTGATTATACAAAAAACCCCTCCATATGATTCACATTACATCTGTTTATCATATGAAAGGGGCTATCAACTTATTCGCTCGCTCCAATAACTTTTCACGTTCGTTCATATTCGGATCATTGATTACGGTATCAAATAAGAGATCTAAAACCACTCCCATGTTCTCGCCTGGCTTCATACCCATCTCAATCAAATCACGTCCGTTTACGGATAAATCTTTTTTATTTACACAATAATTTTTCTCAAGCACTTCTTTATATGCTCGTTCAAAATCATCTACGTAACCCATCTTAGATTCAAAGTTATAATCACTCTGCGCTAAAATATCTGCACGTTTGATTTCAATCATCATCGGCATGTTTTCCAAACCGATTTCACTAATTCGTCTACGTACCAATGCCATATTGTCCATGGATGGTCTGTCATCGTGATGCTTTACCATACGATATACAAAATCAATCGTGGCATTATCGAACTTCAAGCGTTTTAAAATCGCTCTGGCCATGTCCGCACCGGCCTGTGTATGTCCAACAAAATGTGCTACACCTTTATCATCGGTAGTAAGCACTACTGGCTTCGCCAAATCATGAAGAAGCATAATGAGTCGAATTCTTTTTTCTGGACTCACATGTTGCATCGCTACAATAGAGTGTTCCCCTACTGTATATCTATGATGCTGATTATGCTGCTCTGTTTCCATTGCAACATCGAACTCTGGCATAAAAACTTTCGTTAATCCTAATTCGTAAGCTGTACGAATTTCTTCTGGATGAGCCGATTCCAAAATCTTTATAAGCTCTACTGCAATACGCTCCTTACTTACTTTTGCAAGCGTAGGCGCAAGTTCTTTGATTGCAGCCTTGGTCGCTTCATCAATTGAAAAACCTAGCTGTGCGGCAAATCGTACTGCACGAAGCATACGCAAGGCATCCTCTGAGAATCGTTCTATTGGATTTCCGACACAACGAATTACCTTGTCTTCCAAATCTTTGATTCCGTCAAACTCATCCACCAAGCCAACTCTCTCGTTATACGCCATGGCATTAATCGTAAAGTCGCGACGCTTCAAATCTTCTACCAAGTTTGCTGTAAAAATGACTTCCTTTGGATGTCTAGCATCTTCATATTCCCCATCGATTCGGTACGTGGTCACTTCATAACCTACATGGTTTTTCATAACCGTTACCGTACCATGTTGGATTCCAGTATCAATCGTGTGGTCAAAAAGCGCTTTTACTTCTTCTGGCTTAGCCGAAGTCGTAATATCCCAATCTCCAGGCATACGAAGAAGGAGGGTATCTCTTACACACCCTCCTACTGCAAACGCTTCATAACCCTTCGCTTCCAGCGTCTCTATGATATTTTTCACATCTGCTGGTAATTGTACTTTCATCTTAATATGCTTTGCCCCAATATACTAATTTGTGTGCTGGTTTTCCACAGCATACACATACATTAGAAATCTGTTCCTGATCATCAAATGGCATACAACGGCTGGTTACACCTGTATCTTCTTTGATCTTTAATTCACATTCTAATTCTTCACACCACATACCACGAATGAATCCTGTTTTGCTTTCTGCCTTCTGAACGAATTCTGGATATGTGTGAGCATCTGTAATGTGGTTATTCAAGAAATCCTTTGCTCTTGCAAGCATATCAGCTTGCATTGTTTCTAAGATTTCTGCAAGTTTTGTATTTAATTCATCTAACGATACTACAATCTTTTCTCTTGTATCACGACGAACTACTACACACTGGTTGTTTTCGATATCCTTTGGTCCAAGTTCTACACGCACTGGGATACCCTGGATTTCCTGTTCAGCAAACTTCCATCCTGGACTCTTGTCTGTTGCATCGATTTTCACACGGAACTCTTTTGCAAGAGCATCTTTTACATCATATGCTTTATCAAGTACGCCTTCTTTTTTCTGCTGAATTGGAACTACCATTACCTGTGTAGGTGCTACTCTTGGTGGAAGTACAAGACCTGGGTCATCACCATGTACCATGATAATCGCACCAATCAAACGAGTAGACATACCCCATGAAGTTTCATGGCAGTACTGTAATTTATTTTCTTTGTCTGTATACTGAATACCAAACGCTTTTGCAAAGCCATCACCAAAGTTGTGAGATGTACCTGACTGTAAAGCTTTACCATCGTGCATAAGTGCTTCGATAGTGTAAGTAGCTTCTGCACCTGCGAATTTTTCTTTATCTGTCTTACGTCCTTTTACTACAGGAATTGCAAGTACTTCTTCTAAGAACTGTGCATAGAGGTTTAACATCTGTACTGTTCTTTCTTCTGCTTCTTCTGCTGTTGCATGAACAGTATGTCCTTCCTGCCATAAGAATTCGCTTGAACGAAGGAATGGACGAGTTGTCTTTTCCCAACGAACTACAGAACACCACTGGTTATATACCATAGGTAAGTCTCTATGTGACTGAACTGTTTTTGCAAAAAGTTCACAGAAAAGTGTTTCTGATGTAGGACGTACACAAAGTCTTTCCTGGAGTTCTTCTAAACCACCATGTGTAACCCAAGCTACTTCTGGTGCGAAACCTTCTACATGATCTTTTTCTTTCTGAAGAAGGCTTTCTGGAATGAACATTGGCATGTACACATTTTCTACGCCAGTTTCTTTAAATCTAGCGTCTAACTGTCTCTGAATATTTTCCCAAATAGCGTAGCCATTTGGTTTGAAAATCATACATCCTTTTACAGATGAATAATCCATAAGTTCTGCTTTTTTAACAACGTCTGTATACCATTGTGTGAAGTCATCTTCCCTCGATGTGATGGCTTCTACTAATTTCTTGTCATTTGCCATAACAAATCTCCTTTTTATTTAAAACGCCTAGGCGTTTCTTTTATTACATAATAAATCATTTTACCAATATTATGTGAAAAATTCAACAAAGACTTTGCCTATTGGCTTTATTTCAAACTTCATAGGAACTTTCTTTGTAGGGTGTTCAAATTCTAATTTATAGGAACAGAGTGCAAGCTGTTCTCTATCTCCTGCATCACCATACTTACTGTCTCCCACAAGCGGACATCCTGCATTTGCCATCTGCACACGAATCTGATGCTGGCGGCCTGTGTGGAGTTTGATTTCGAATAATGATTTCTCCCTTGTGGATTTGAGATATTTATATTCCAATTTCGCATACTTTGCTTCTTGAGGAATATTTTCAGTTTCCACTACCCTTGTAAAATTTGTCTTTTTATCCGTGAGAAGATAATCTTCCAATATCCCTTCTGGACAATACCAGTATAAATCTGGAGCATTAGTTAAAAGTGCATAATAATATTTCCCAATTACTCGATCCTGCACCTGCTTCGATAAATGAGCCGCAGCCTTTTGATTCTTCGCAAAGACCATCACACCTTCTACCGGCTGGTCAAGACGATGAACCACCCCGATGTAGGGTGGTTCGCCTTTCTTTGCTCTATAATTTTTCAACAAACTTTCCATATCCTGCTGCCCGAGGCGTTTCGTCTGTGTCGCCACACCTGCTGGTTTGCGGCAGATTAGGATATCGCTATCTTCAAATAGTATTTCTGGTTCTTTACTCATTTTCTACTTTTACCTGGCAAACTTTCATAGCTTCTAATGCATTATTATGTGTTTCTGGGGTTACCCCTGCACAGCAAGCAGCATCTACGATAACAGGAATTTCTGGGAAAAATGCCTTTGTTACCATAACATTCGAAATTACACAGATATCTGTACAAAGACCTACAAAAGTAATGGATTCAATTGGATTTTCCTTATTTAACTTCGCAATCACTTCTGGCAACTCGCTAGAACCAAATGTCAATTTATCGATTGCCTCTGTCTTACGAAGTGCTTCTAATTCTGCACGAATTTCCCACCCTTCTGTTCCTTTGATACAATGTGGAACTGGAAGGTTGTGTCCTTCCTGTGTATCCATATAGTTTTCGAAATGTGTATCTCTAGTAAAGAGAACTGTTCCTTCGAAATTTTCGATTTTTGCTTTTACGTTTGGAACGATAGCCACCGCTTCTTTTGTTCCAAGCGCTCCGTCAATAAAATCATTTTGCATGTCCACAACTACTAACAACTTTTGCATATTACACCTCCAGATTTAACATCTTCTTCTGTTGAATTAATTGGTTTTATCTCTTTTCCCCACACCTGAAGAATCACTTCCTCAGCATGTCTTGCTTCTTCTTTCGAAAGTTGCGGTACACCTTTTAGTGGATATTCCATACCAAGGTTTTCGTATTTATTCTCACCCAAAGTATGATATGGAAGCACTTCCAATTTTTCTACATTTGATAGTGTTTTTAAAAATTCTCCAAACTGCTTTAAGCTCTCTTCTTCAAAAGTAATTCCTGGAACTACCACATGACGAATCCACACTGGCTTTTGAATCCTATTGAGATATTTTGCGAACTCCAAAATATTGTAGTTCGAACAGCCTGTCAAATCGATATGCACATCCTCATCGATATGCTTAATATCAAGCATGACCAAATCCGTCACTGCCATCAGACGCTCCAGTCGTTCCCCCTCCTGGAATAAAAATCCAGACGTATCCAGACAGGTATGCACACCCATCGCTTTTGCTTTCGAGAACAGTTCTATCAAGAACTCCATCTGAGCCATTGGCTCACCACCGGTTGCAGTGATGCCACCTGTTTTATAGAAAGAACGATTGCGTTCAAACATTTCTAAAATTTCATCAACTGTCTTTTCTTTTCCTTCGCCCATATCCCATGTATCAGGATTGTGACAATACTGACATCGCATTGGACAGCCTTGGAAGAAAACTACAAATCTAACACCCGGTCCGTCTACCGTACCGAAGGTTTGAATGGAATGAATATAGCCCATTTTATCTCTCCTTTTGGAACTTTTTACTTTATCATTTCCCTCGTATATGCATTATATAACATTTTTGGGGATACAACAAATCAAATTGACCAGCTTTATTTTTTAATATAAAATAAAAATAGTTAATGTATAAATTTTCGGAGGTTTTTATGAAACACAAATTACTAATGATACTTGCAGTTTCTATTTTACTTGTTGGTTGTGGAAATGCACAGGAATCAAACAACAACACGGAACCATCACATGAACACTCTTATACAGAAAGCATTACAAAAGAGGCGACCTGCACAGAGACAGGCGAGAAGACTTTCACTTGCGAATGTGGTGACTCTTACACAGAAGCCATCCAAGCAACTGGTCACATTTATTCAGAATATGTTTCTAACAATGATGCTACCTATCTTGCAGACGGAACAGAAACCGCTACTTGCGCTTGTGGTTTAACAGATACCAGAACCGCAGAAGGTAGCAAACTTGAGTATAGCTTTACAGAATTTACAAAAACAATGTATGTAAAGTCGACCGTAAACGTTAGAAATCTTCCAAATAAAGATGGAGAAAAAATCGGTAGTCTTGATCGTTCACAAGAGGTTTCCGTAACTGGACAATGCAACGAAACCGGTTGGTATCGCATCAATTATAATAATGGTGTTGCTTATGTAGCTGCTGATTATTTAGCAAATGAAAAGCCAGTTGCACAAGCTCCAGCACCTAGCCAGCCAAAATCAAACTGGTATGATGGATATGAAAGATACGTTTGGTATGATATGGGCGAATACTTCTTTATGATTGTAAATACACAAGAAGAAGTATGGACCTATTGCAATCAATTCCCTTCTGAATATTACCAGTTACTAAAGGATCGCTATCCAGATAGAAGTATCGTATATAATGGTGCCAATATTATAACAGACACCTATTCTGTTGCTCTTATTTCAGCTGTATATATGGACCCAGAAAAAGGCTTTCCAATCTGGTCAATCAACTATCCTTGGGCTAATTAATAAATTAAGCAGGGCACATGCCCTGCTTATTATTTTTCATATTACAACTTAAATCTATACCCTACACCCCAAATCGTTTCGATATACTGTGGTTTCGATGTATCCATTTCTACCTTTTCACGTATCTTTTTGATATGTACGGTTACAGTCGCAATATCGCCGATAGATTCCATATCCCAGATTTCACGGAAGAGTTCTTCCTTTGTATATACATGATTTGGATTTTCTGCAAGGAAGGTAAGAAGGTCAAATTCCTTTGTAGTGAACTGTTTTTCTTCATCGTTAACCCACACTCTTCTTGCAGTCTTATCAATCTTGATTCCGCGAATCTCAATGATATCATTTTCTACTACATTGCTTCCAATTAAGCGTTCATAACGAGAAAGATGCGCCTTTACTCGTGCTACCAATTCACTTGGAGAAAATGGTTTCGTTACATAATCATCTGCGCCAAGTCCAAGTCCTCGAATTTTATCAATATCATCTTTCTTTGCAGACACCATAAGAATTGGTGTATTCTTTTTTTCACGAATCTGCTTACAAATTTCAAATCCATCAATTCCTGGAAGCATAAGATCTAAGATAAACAAATCAAATTCTTCAGCCAAGGCTCTGGCAAGACCTGTCATCCCATCTGTTTCTACCTCTACTTCAAACCCACTTAATTCTAGATAATCTTTCTCTAATTCCGCAATAGCTACTTCATCTTCTACGATTAAAATTTTACTCATTTGGCACCTCCTGATATTTACGAATTACAAAATACATAACGGTTCCAGTGTCTTCCTTACTGGTCGCCCAAATTTTTCCACCGTGATCTTCGATGATTTTCTTTACAATAGATAAACCAATGCCACTTCCACCCGTAGCAGAATTTCTTGATACATCCCCTCGATAAAATCTATCAAATATGTATGGCAAATCTTTTTGTGGGATTCCACGTCCATTATCCTCGATTTCCACCTGTATAAAGTCCCCTACATCCTTGATTCGGATATTGATAAAACCATTGGACTTATTCATATATTTTGCTGAGTTTCCTACGATATTATTTACTACACGACGTAGCTGTTCTGGATCCGCAATAATTACAACATCACTATCGGTGTAATTATAGTAAGCTAGTCCAATTCCTCTAGTTTCTAAATCAACTCCCACTTCCGATACACAGTCTGCAAAATATTCTTCCACCTGAATTTTTGCAAAGTTGTAAGGAATCTTATTGGTATCAATTTTGGAGTAAAGCGTCAGCTCATTGATGAGTGTATCCATTTCATTTGCTTTACTATAAATGGTTCGTACATACTTATCAATCTTCTCTGGTGTGTTTGCAACACCATCAAGGATTCCTTCTGAATATCCTTTCACTGCTGTAATAGGTGTCTTTAAGTCATGTGCGATATTACTTATCAAATCCTTACTTTCTTGTTCTGCACGGATTTTTTCCTCTGCATTTTCTTTTAACCTTCGTCGCATTTCTTCAAATGTAACACAAAGTTCATTCATCTCATCCTGTTCTGCTCCGATAGCATCTATTTCAAAATCCAGATTTCCTTCTTTGATATTTTCAGCTGCAATTTGAAGCTTACGAATAGGCGTTACCATGCTCTGATAAATCCAAATCATCAGCATCGCAGCGGTTATCAAAAGTACTATCAAAATTGTAAGTGCAATCTCAAAAACCAGTCCTCTTACAGCTGGCACTACTTCCATGTTGTGTGTCATCATTTGCCACTGTACACGGAAAAACGCCGCAATAAATAAAAGCGACAGAAAGATTGGCACAAACATAATAATACAAAATGAAATTACCAGTTTCGATTTTAATTTCATCTGTTTCCTCCTAAATTAAAAACATGGTATAACCATCTTTGATTATACCATGTTTCTTTTGTAAACATATGAAATTTCTATTAATTATTATAAACTTTTAATGCATCTACCTTGTCTGTCTTTTCCCATGGAAGGTCTAAGTCTGTTCTTCCGAAGTGACCATAAGCTGCTGTTCCACGATAGATTGGTCTGCGAAGATCAAGCATCTTGATAATACCAGCTGGACGAAGGTCAAATTCTTTACGAACGATTTCTACCAATTTTTCATCAGATACTACACCAGTTCCAAATGTATCTACCATGATAGATGTTGGCTGAGCAACACCGATTGCATATGATAACTGGATTTCACATCTCTTAGCAAGACCTGCTGCTACGATATTCTTTGCAACGTAACGAGCTGCATATGCTGCAGAACGGTCTACCTTTGTACAGTCTTTACCAGAGAAAGCGCCGCCACCGTGACGAGCCATTCCACCGTAAGTATCTACGATAATTTTACGGCCTGTAAGACCTGCATCACCGTGTGGTCCACCGATTACGAAACGGCCTGTTGGGTTGATGAAGAATTTTGTTTCATCATCAATAAGTTCTGCTGGA
>JAZKYR010000029.1:0-8810 GCA_045612245.1 Agathobacter sp. | reverse complement strand
CTGGGCTTAACCCTGCAGATCATATGGCATGTGTTACAAGTGCTACTTCTCCACTTGCAAAGAGTGCAGATTACTTAGCTGCATTCTTCATGGATGACTACATTGGTGGACGTTTCTCATCTACATCAGCTGTAGGTGGAGCAGTTCTCTCATGTGCATTTGGACCAGAAGTATTTGCTCAGTTCTTAGATGGTGCAGCAGCGGCAGACAAGACAGCTACAAATGCAAACATCTTTGAAAACCCAGCAATGCTCGATGCATTAATTGGTGTATATGAAAGAAATATTCTTGGATACTTAGATACAGCAGTGCTTCCATACTCACAGGCACTTAGCCGCTTCCCAGCTCACTTACAGCAGCTTGATATGGAATCAAATGGTAAATCAGTAAACCGTTTTGGTGAACCAATTGATTACGTAACAGGACCAGTTATCTTTGGTGAACCAGGAACAAATGGACAGCATTCATTCTATCAGTTATTACATCAGGGTACAGACATCGTTCCACTTCAGTTCGTAGGTTACAAGAACAACCAGATGGATAACGATATCGTAATCGAAGGTAGCACAAGTCAGGCAAAACTTTGTGCAAATGCAGTTGCACAGATTGTAGCTTTTGCATGTGGTAAAGAAGATGATGATAAGAACAAATACTTCGAAGGTGGAAGACCATCAAGTATCATCATCGGTGATAAACTTACACCAGCATCACTTGGTGCACTTTTATCACACTTCGAAAACAAGGTTATGTACCAGGGCTTTGTATGGAACATTAACAGTTTCGACCAGGAAGGTGTACAGCTTGGTAAAGTACTTGCTAAGAAAGTACTTGCACATGACACAGATGGTGCATTAAAAGAATATGCAGAATTATTAAATATCTAAAGATATTAAAGAAGGTTGCAAATTAGTTGCAACCTTCTTTTTTATTGTCAAAATATTCTGAAATTTTTAGGTTTTGTATTTATTTGGGTACAATTTTGTGATAAACTAGGCTCAGTACTATGGATACATGGGGAGAAAATTATGAAAAAAACAGTAACAAGCATTATTTGTGGGATTTTAGCTTTTTTAGCAGTATTTTTCAATGTGTTTGGAGTGGTAGATAATACAGCAGAAGATTATCTATATCACCAGCCAGGAAAAGTAAATGCCAATATCAAAATTATCAAAATTGATGATAAGACCATGAATAAAATGGGAGACTTTTCTACATGGGACCGAGGCGTTTATGCAAAATTAATTGAGACCTTGTGTGTTTCTAAAGACGTGCGTCCTGCAGTTGTAGGTTTTGATATTTTGTTCAGTAGTGAAAAGGCAGAAGAGACCGATACACAGTTCGTAGATGCGGCTGAAAAATATGGTAATGTCGTTACTGGTTTTAGTTATGTGTTTACAAAAGAGGTGACATCTGCGGAAGATGGAACTCTTATTGTAAATGATATGGCAGTATCGGAAAAGGTAGTTCCATTTGCGGCCCTTAAAGAGGTAACAGAGCAGGGCTTTGTAAATACTTTGATGGATGCAAACGATGGAATGATTCGAAGTGCATTCATATATTATGATGAAGCTGGTAATAAGACCAAGAGCTTTAGTGCGGCTATCTATGAAAAATATATGGAAGCAATGGGAAAAGAGGTTACATATCCAACTGATAAGAGTGCGATGACTTTCCGATATACAGGAAAACCTCAGGAGTTTGAAAATGTATCCTTAGTAGATGTGTTGGATGGAACAGTGCCAGCAGAAGCATTTGATGATTGTATTGTATTAGTGGGTGCATATGCAGCAGGCATGATGGATGCTTACTTCGTACCGGTAGACCATGGTCAGCAGATGTATGGTGTAGAAATTCATGCAAACATAATTCAGGCATTTTTAGATGGAAAAATGCTTACTCCTATTCCAACAATTGTAGATGCATTAATAGCAGCAGTAGTTGCGGTTCTTCTGGTATTAATCTGTGACAAACTAAGTGCTGTAAAAATAGTTCTCGTATGTGTAGCAGTAGCACTCGTAAAACTTGGTGCAGGAATTGCTTTATTTAATGCTGGATACACCATGAATGTTTTGGTTGTGCCAGTATCTGCTCTTTTAATTGGCTTGTACTATATCATTTTACATTACTATCAGGCAAGAAAAGCAAAACAGAGTATCGAAAAAGCATTCAGCAAATATGTAGCTCCGCAGGTAGTAGATGAAATTGCTAAGGATGGCACATATGAATTAAAACTTGGTGGAGAAAACAGAGATGTCGCAGTACTCTTTGTGGATATCCGAGGATTTACTCCTTTATCAGAAAGTTTAGAACCAGAACAGGTAGTAGATATTTTAAATGGATATTTAGCACTTACCACAAGATGTATCTTCCGTCACGGAGGCACCTTGGATAAGTTTATTGGTGATGCGACAATGGCGGTGTTTAATGCACCATTCGATGTAGAAGATTATGAATATAAAGCAGTTCTTACAGCCTGGGATATCGTACAGGGTGGAAATAGAATCGAAAAAGAATATTTGAAACGTTACGGCAAAAATGTTGGTTTTGGTGTAGGTGTAAACTGTGGTCCTGCCGTAGTTGGTAACATTGGTTGCGATTTCCGAATGGATTATACAGCGATTGGTGATACCGTAAATACAGCAGCCCGTTTAGAAGCAAATGCACCAAGAGGAACGGTATATATCAGTGAATATGTTTATGAAAAGGTAAAAGACCGTATCACAGTAGAAGAGGTAGGAGAGATTCCGCTCAAAGGAAAATCAAAGGGAGTATTTGTATATTCCGTAACAAGCGTAAAAGGTTATAAGAGTCCAGAAGAGGAGTAAATTCTTATGAAACAGGTGCTGATTATTCCAGATAGAAATAATATAGAGGAAAGTTTAGCAATTGCAAAAGAATATAACTTAGGCTTTGAGTATGATGATTTTTTTATCCCGGATATATTGGATGATGAGAAGAAACTGGAGGAAATTATAAACCAGTATAAGGCTCATGAATTACCAGAATTCACAACTTTGCATGGTGCGTTCTTCGATGTGATTCCATTTAGTATGGATGCAAAAATACGCGAGGTCAGTACATTGCGAATTGAGCAGAGTATCGCTGTTGCAAAGAGCATAGGCGCAAAAGCAGTAATCTTCCATACAAACTATGATCCATTTTTAAATACGACAGAATACATTGAAGGATGGATTAAAAGAAACACAGAATTCTGGGGTAAAGAGTTAGAGGCACATCCAGATATCCATATTTATTTGGAAAATATGTTTGATGTAAGTCCTGCGATTTTGGAAGTATTATCAGAGAATCTTTCAAAGTATCCAAATTACGGAGTGTGTTTGGATTATGCACATGCAACACTCTCAAAGGTGCCTGCAGAACTTTGGGCGGAGCGCCTTGGGCGATTTGTAAAGCATGTACATATCAATGACAACGATCTCATTAGTGATTTGCATTTAGCATGGGGCGATGGAAAAATCGTTAGAGAAAAGTTTTACGAAGTTTATAAAAAGCACTTGGAAGGGGCAAGTGTTTTAATAGAAACGACATCGATAGAGAATCAGAAACGTTCGATAAAGGTATTAAAGGATGAAGGGTTTTTCTAGAATAAGCTAGGAGAAGAGATTATGAGAACAGAAACAATAGCACAATTAAAAAAAATATCTGTGCCAAGACAATTTAAAAAAGATGAATACATCTGCCAGGAAGGACAGCCTGGTGATGAAATGTATATTATCCTGAAAGGCTCAGTTGGAATTTTCCTTACAAATTCCATGGGACAGATGAATCAGGTAGCTACATCTGGAGAAGGGGACTTCTTCGGTGAGATGGCAATCTTTGATAATCTTCCAAGAAGTGCATCTTGTATCGCATTAGAAGATACTTTGTGTGTAGCGGTAAACAAGGACAATCTCAAACTCTTTTTGGTAAGTTGTCCAGATATCGCGATTCAGATGCTCAACAATATGAGCGGACGTGTGCGAAAGTTAAACGACGAATTATATAAGAGCAATCGCAAACATAAAGCATATCCAGTAGAAAAATTTGAGATTCCAGCAGAATATGGTTTTAGTCACAACGTGAAACCGCCATATCATGCACCACAGTTTTTGGTAAAATCTGTTCATAGATGTCCAATCTGTGGCGGATATGTAGAAGTAGAAAGCATGAAGCGACATATGCTTCAGGCGAGAAGTATTGATGCGGATGGGCGTATAGAATATGTAGGCTGTGAACCGTTGTGGAAAGAAGTAATTTCATGTCCACGCTGTTACTATACGAACCATTATTTGCGTTTCTTTGATGTAAATGATATGGAAAAGGAACACGTAAAGAAGGTGTTAGAAGCAGAACATAAACCAGTACTGGAAGAAGCAAAAGCAAAAGGAACTGAATTCGATATTTTGGTAACTAATTATTTGCAGGCGATACATATTAATCAAATAATCAATCCAGAAGCAAATGCTTGGATTGGAGGTCTGTGGAAAAATCTTTACTGGTTGGTTAAAGATTCAATGGATACAAACTTTGCGAAGTATTGTGCTGAAAGAGCGATTGACAGATTAAAAACTGCGATTACAGAAAAAGAAATTTTTGATGATGTCAGCAGAAATATAACAGCATTATCAATAGGAAGCATGCTTCTTTTCTGTGATAGACCAAGAGAAGCGGTTAAATATATTGATATGGCAGTTGAATGTCCGAATGAACAGGTTAGAAAAAATGCAACGGCTATTCAAGCAAAATTAGAGAAGAAATCTCGTGAAATTTGGGGTTAAGAGAAGATATGAGCTACAAAAAAACAAGTAAGAAAAAGTACATATTGATTGCAGTGGTTGCACTTCTTTTGCTAGGAATTGCGACTGTTTTTGGAGCTCAGATATCGAAGGATGATCAGGGTTATAGAACAATTAGTGTAATCGAAGTCTCTGGTCGAGTAAGTGTAGTAAAGAACGGCGTAGAGTACACTGCATACCCAGGAATGCTGCTTCAGGAAGGACAAGAAGTAGTTACATCTGGAAGCAGTCATGTGCGTATGGCGTTAGATGATGACAAATACATCAAGCTGGAATCAGGAAGTCGAGCCGTTTTTGAGACCTTAGGGTTTTTAGGTAGTGGTAAAACTGCCATCAATTTGGAACGTGGTTCGCTTACTAGTGAACTTGTAAATCCATTAGGGGCAGAAGATTCCTATGTGATAAATACACCAAATGCAGTGCTTGCGGTAAGAGGTACGTTTTTCCGAGTAGATTTGTCTATCTCCGATGAAGGGGATGTAAAATCAGATGTCATGACTTATGGTGGACAGGTTGCTTCTCAGCGAGTGCAGCCAACTGGTGAAGTCGTAGAAGAAGAGGTGTTGATTGATGCGGGTTATAAAGCAAGTATCAATATGACGACAGAAGAGACACATTATGTAGTAGAAAATGAGGTTGGAGAAATCATAGTAGTGGAACCAACACCATCAACAGATGATGGAGAAGGAACAACAGAAACAGTACTTCCAACACAGTTGATAACGACAGCAGATATTCCCGACGAGGATTTAGTAGATGTATATTTTGCTGCAGAAAATGGGCATGAGCTTTTTCTTTCTGCAGAAGAAGCAAAAACCGATATTGAAGTCCGTGAAATCAAAATAGAAGAAAAGACTTCTGTATACGAAAAAGCAGAAGAAGTAAAAATAGAACAAGAAGTTATAAAAGCAAAAGAAAATGGTGTATCAAATATCATAAGTGTGAGTGCAATTGCTAATGATAGTAAACCAATCGCAATGGCACCTGTTGTAAAAGAAGATGATGATACAGGAAAAAATAATAATACAAATGTATCAAACAATACATCTTCAAGCACCTCGGGTTCAGGTAGTTCTTCTAGTACAAATCTTGTAACAGATGGTGATGTGCACAAGCATGAAAAGGCGACAAAACGTATCGCGCCAACCTGTACACAGATTGGACAGGAAATCGTATATTGTCGTACTTGTAATAAAAATCTTTCAGTAACAGAATTATCTGTAACAGGACATACAGAAGTAAATGGTGCGTCTGTGGACGTACACAGAAAATGTAGTACTTGTGGAATTTCACTTAGTACCAATCATAGTTATGTAGTAACTACTACAACACCAACCTGCACACAGGTGGGAAGTAATACCTATACATGTGCATGTGGATATTCCTATATGGAAACACTTCCTGCGCATGGACATAAAGAACAGATTGGTGGCTTAAAAGACGCCCATAAGAAATGTAGTGAATGTGGAACAATTATAAGTTCAGAGCATAAGATAACTAACACCGGTTATATAGCTCCAACTTGTACAAAAGAAGGATCAGAAATTTTTTCGTGTGAGTGTGGATATACATATACAAATAAGGTAGCGCCAATTGGTCATGTAGAAGTATACGGAGGTACATGGCAAGCACATACAATCTGTGGAGTATGCAGTACGGTTCTTAGTGAAACACATGAGTTAACAGGGGAGATGTACGAAGCAGGAACATGTGTGAGTCCAAATAAAGCGAAGTTTAGTTGCATTTGTGGATTTTACAATATAACTCAATCTGGATACGGAGATCATGTTTATGAAGCAAAAGTAGATTACATGACTGGTGAAAATTATGAAGAATGTAGTGAGTGTGGAGATATTGTTTGGGAGTTTGAACCAATCTTATTAGATAGTAATAATTTCCCAGATGAAAACTTCCGTTCATATCTTTCTACAACGGCAATTGACAAAAACCAGGATCGCTATTTGTCAAAATCAGAAATTGACAGTGTAACTAAAATAGATGTAAAAGGTGATGGTTTTGGAAATGAAATATATGTAGATGCAGGAATACATGATTTAACAGGCATCGAATATTTTACTTCCTTAACTACGCTTTGGGCTGGCTATAACACAAATCTTACGGAATTAGATTTAAGTCAAAATGTGAATCTTGAGTATGTAATTATACCATGGACAGGGATAGAGACATTAGATTTATCAAATTGTACGGCAGTTGTATCATTAGATGTTGAATGTTGTAGTGATTTAAATGATTTAGAAATCGCAAATTGTACAGAGATGGTAGTCATAACAGCAAATGGAACATCGATAAGTCGATTGGATATATCGGCATTTCCTAATCTATTGTCTTTGGAAATAGGAAAATCGGAAAATTTGAGTCAGTTAATAACAAATGACACGGGATATCCAAATCTTACAACGTTAGATGTAGGAAGCACGGGATTGCAAGAAATAGATTTTTCTTTATTTAGTAACGTGAAAAACTTAACCATT
Organism: Agathobacter sp.; assembly: GCA_045612245.1. GTDB lineage: Bacteria > Bacillota > Clostridia > Lachnospirales > Lachnospiraceae > Roseburia. The sequence continues at coordinate 1,522 of JAZKYR010000029.1, read as the reverse complement.
GACTGTGTTATGTCAGAGTATGATTTATCACCATGTAATAGTCTTACAAATTTATATTTTTACGGAGGAAGTGGATTAGAGAGTTTTGCATATACGCAATCAAACTTAAAAAATATACATTTCTTTGAAGAAAATGGACTGAAGGAATTGATATTAAGCAATTCTGGTGTGATGGATTTAGATATAACAAAATGTGTTGAATTGGAGACATTAGATCTAACGAATACATTTTTTAGGGAATTAAATCTAGAAGGAAGGCACACACTAAAGAATCTAACTTTAGGTTGCCAATATTTGCACACCTTAAACGTAAGTGGTACAAACATTACAGAATTGGATTTAAGTAGTTGCGGAAATATGAATAGTTTAACTGCAAATAATATTCCAACGATGGATAGCATTAGTGATATTATTTTACCTGAAAATCCAATAATAACAGAGTTATCGCTGGATATGTCTAGATGGTCGTTTGATGATAGTGATATGGATTGGTTTGCGAACCTGACTTCATTAAGTGTAGCAGGATGTGGTATAGATGATTTAGCCTGGTTGTCTATATCTCCGAATTTATCAAATGGTTTATTGTATTTAGATATATCAGAAAATACCGCACTTACGAGTGTAGATTTAATTAATTTCCCTAATATAAAAACGTTAAAGGTAAAGGGATTACCATTCCAGCGTTTAGATATTAGAGATTTGGCACAATTAGAAGAACTGGATATTCGTAATACAGGTATTACAACCATAGATACATCAAACAGTGGCGTAGGGCTTATGGTTACTGTCACGGATACTCCAGCGCTAAAAACATTTAAGGCAAATGGAACATCTATAGAGTTTGAAAACTTTACATCGGATCAGTTAGCTTGGCTCCAAAATGTAGAATATATTGGAGTCGGCGGAACAAGTGTGACGGATTCCAGACTTTTTGATATTTTAAATGTATTACCAACATCTATTAAAGAATTAGATTTGTCTAGTAGTAGTAATTTGGGATCAATTGAAATCGATAGATTCCCAGATATTAAAAAGTTGTATGTTAGATATTGTACATCTTTAACTAGCATTAATATTATGGAAACAAGTGCAGAGAATGTTACAATATATGTTGCGGGATGCCAAACTTTATACACGGAAAATATTTTCGTACCTGATGGAGTAATTTTAGATATAGATATACATGACGAATAAAATGGAAAAGGGACGGTGCATGCACCGTCTCTTTCTATTTTTCTTCCTTTATCTTACTGTCTAACCAGGCATCATAAGCGCCCGAACTACTCGGATGCTCTACAGGCATGCCCGTCCAACCGGAAAGCTGAATACTATTCGCAAGCTGTACTTCACGAAGTCCATCTTCCATAGTTGCGAAAAGTGGTTCGCCTGTTAAGATATGGTTGGCGAAGTTTTCAAAAATATCCACATATTCCGTGCCATAAGTAGCAGCTACTTTTATTTCCTCTGTCTGATACAGATTATCTGGATTTTGACGCATCATCATGAGGTCTCGCATAGATAA
>JAZKYR010000028.1:0-6820 GCA_045612245.1 Agathobacter sp. | reverse complement strand
ATGAAAGCACGCCACCAGGAGCAACTGTTTCACTTACGATTGTATCACCTGCAACACCAGGCTCCCCATGGATAGGTGTACCTGCATTACCACCAGCAACCTGTGAATTTGAACCTGAAACAGTTACGTCATCTCCTTCACCGTCTACGACAATCGCATTACCGCCGTTACCGCTGATATCACCGTTACCACCGTTACCGCCGACTGCACTACTATTATTAAGTGTAACCTTTCCAGCGCCTGCTTCGATAGCGTTACCACCATTACCACCTGATGATCCACCATTACCACCTGCGCCACCGGTTAATTTTGCATTCGTAGCCTCTACATCTACATCAGAACCTTTTACTGCGATTCCGCCGTTGCCAGCCACTCCATGCTTAGAATCTCCACCTTCGCCGCCAGCAACTGTTACATCGTCCTGTACTGTGAATGAACCTGGTGTATCACCAAAATCAATTGCTGAGCCACCATTGCCACCAGTACTGCTTGATAAAGCACCATCATCTGTACTGTCGTAACCAGCACCGCCTAAAATAGCTCCACCAGCTTCTGGATTTGAATTCTTAATTACTACATCCACTTCCTCTCCAGTAGTAGCAGGACTTCCCACAAGAATTGCAGGCTTTCCATCTGGAGAGTCTTTTGTTCCACTTGGACCTGTAAGTGTATGACCATTTAAATCGATGTTCACATCACCTTTGATTGTGATAGGCTGTTTCAACTCTACATCGTTTACTAAGATGATTGTATTGTCGATTGGATTGTAAACTGCATTTCCTGGACCAAATACTTCATCTACTTCTTCCTGCATCTTCTGTGTTTCAGCCCTTATAGCAGTTTCATCTGTTCCCTGGAACACATCCATATTTACGTCTGGATCAAAAGTTCCACCAGGCGCAAAATTATCTTTCTGCTGTGAAACACCAGCTGTACCTGAAACTGCACCTGTACCTCCAGCACCAGCATTTGAGTTTTCACTATAATTGTTTACTTTGCTGTTATCTGACGCAATGGCATTACCACCTGCACCTCCAGCTGCGCTCTGGCTACTTCCGCCATCACCACCAGCTAATGTACCGATGTTGGTAATAGTTGAATTGTTTGATGCATTTACAGCATCTCCACCATTACCACCGTTTCCAGTAGTTCCGTTTCCACCGTCGCCACCAAATACATGCACATTTTCTCCGATATGGGTATTTCCACCCTCAGAAACGATACCGTGGCCACCGTCACCACCGACAGGACCATTGCCGCCGTCGCCACCATCTACCTTGGCTTTATCCGACAATTTGATATCTCCTGTGCCATTTGCGATACCAGCACCACCATTTCCGCCAGCGGTAGCACCATTGCCACCATTACCGCCGCAGATTGTGCCCTTAGAATCTACGTCCACGTCAGAACCAGAGATACCATTTCCGCCGTATCCGCCTACGCCTTCTTTGCTATTACCACCATTGCCACCAACGATTGTAACACCCTTAGGTACATCTACACTTCCGCCAGTAGTGTTTCCAAAATCAATTGCATTTGCACCATCGCCAGCCTCTTCGCCTGAAGCTCCGTTGCCACCTTTGATGCTACCAGAACCATTGATATCAAGGTCCACGTCATTTCCATTTACCTTGATTGCAGGTTTTCCATCTGGAGAATCTGCAGTTCCATCTGGACCTATGATATCGTGTCCGTTCATATTGAGGACGATATCATCTGAAATCACGATAGAATCTTCAAGTTTTATATCGCTATTTAATGTGATAGTTACAGGATTTGTACTATCTAATGTGGCAAATCCATTGAATACCTTATCTACATCTTCCTGTGTGATAATCTTTTCCTGTTTTTCTGTTTCTGGATCTGTAACAGTAATAATATTTAATGCGCCACCAGAAATCACAGGTAAAGCAGGTGTTACATATACAAACGAATCACTCATAATAGATACTTCACTGTCATATAATGCCACATCCTGTGTAGAAGCAGCATTGCCATCTGCAAGAGCCACTACCTTAAAGGTATATGTACCATTGCCACCTCTTACGATATTTGCAGCATTATAGGATGGAGTTGTGATTCCGTTCACTTCTGCAAACCATGCACCATTCTTATAAATTACAACAGTATAGCTAGCTTTGCTTGTTCCGTCGATTCTATTATCACCTGTCCATGTTAAAACAGGAGTATTCTGTTCTACGAACTTTAAGTTTGTAGGAGTATTTAAAACCTGTGTGCGCTTGTATGCACCCTTACAAACATTCGCTACATTACCAGCAATATCTTCCACCTGGAAATGTACATAGTAATCACCATTCTTTACTTCGAAGGTGATTTCCTTAAATACCGCCTGGCTCCAATTGCTCCACATATCCTCTGTAGGAGTAGTAGTGCTATTTGTCACACAATAGCGGAACGCTTTGAAACCACTACCATCTTTGTTATCATTAAATGTAAATTCAATTTTCTCAACGCCATATGGCAATTCGCCATCTGGAGTTTCTGTTGATACAGAAGGAGCTACCTCATCCTTTACGACTGTAAAGAAGCGTTTTACTTCTGTTGATGTTCCGTTTTTACTTGTAACAGTAAGACCTAATGCATATTCACCGCTTGGCAAATTTTGCGCCACGATGAACTGACCATTAGTCAAGCTTACTGCTGTTCCAGCCTCATCCGTTGAACTATAAAGTTTATAAGTTCTTCCCGTAATCTCAGCTCCCGCTGGATCATAACTTGTGTCAAATACGTCGATTGCTACTGCGCCATCATTTGTAACGATCATCGATTTTGACAAAGTAAAGAATGCAGTTGGAGGAGGTAATTGCTCTGGTTTTGTGGCATTATATGTAATCTGTCTTGTAATTGTAACTTTAGTTCCAAATACGTCAGTCGCCTCTAATGTAACCAAGTACACGTGACCATCTATAAGATTTGAAATATTTGCTGTCCTACCAGTTCCTAAATCAATAGTTGGTGGTCCAGCAGGAACTGTTGTATTCCCAGTTGTTCCATCTCCAGTCGTTCTAGTCTTAGTTGTGGTAGCACCTAAATCCTTATAACTCCATTTGTATGTGAAGTTTTTGCCTTTATTTAAGTCGCTATCAAATACATCTGCAGTTAAATTTGCTGATGCAACCTTAGTAGTTTCGTCTACAACTACCGCACTAGAAATAGAAGCCGTTGGTGTTGTATGCACTGTTACTGTCTTAATTGGCTGTTCCCCATCCATGTAATAGAACTTATAAACGCCGACTTTATCAAGTTCACATGCAAAATCCGACATGTACTGTGACGATACAAGCTGTGTGGCATCGAAATCGCTATAGTACTCAATACGCCATTTACCCAGTGGGAAATCTCCATCTGCTGTATTTACTACTTCTGCATCTGCAATGATGATTTCTTTTTCCACCTCTATTGGAACTATATTCTCATCTGATGTACTATCCGCATATCGGGTATAGATTGCTTCTGCAATCATTGCAATCTGTTGATTATACGGTTTCTTTACATCAGGTTCAGGTCCGTCATCAATATTGACAATTACACCCTTTAAATTATTCTTCTGCAAGAATTCCTCTGATTCATCTACATTTGCATCACTACACCAACCAACATAATAAATATCGTCATTCTGTAAGCGGTTTAATAACTCTGCAGTAATTGCAAGGTTATCAAAATCATAGATTGGGTCCTCATTTAGGTTAATAAGGAATTTGTCTGTATTATCCTCCCATTTTGGTTCACGAAGTGTTTCTGAAAGAGAACGTACCACGTCCATGGTCATAGATAAATCTGATAATTCCACCTTCGTCAAAGAAGCACAATCATGATCGCCATATTTTGTCATAGGCCCAAAATCGCTACCCTTATATCTCTCCGGAAGTTTTGCTGACGCGAGGAGATATTTATAATTTCCATTTTCGTAACAATCTAACAAACCTGGATTTCCATCTACTCCCTCAGCATAACCCATCTTTGAAAACGCCTGATATCCAACACTATTTGCATCAAAATCCTTCGCACTAGATTCTTGTGTTATGCTTGAAACTGCATGATTTTCATCATTAAATCCTGCATAATAAACACTTACCTTTGTAGGTGTTACCTCAATTCTAAACTTTCTTAAATCATCCGCTGAGTTCACCTTATAAAGCGCATTGTTGTTATATGCTAGGCTTAGAACTTCAAATGTATTAGTATCATTTTTCTTCAAAGCAGCCTGAAGGGCCGAGCTAATCGAGCTCTTTTGTGAATCTTTTGCAGTATTATGGAATTTGTTTAAATTTAAATCCTCAAAACGATAAATATTTATTCCCGACGCAGCATTCCCTGTATATTCCAACACAAAGAGATATCCGCTCATATAAAGCTTACCCGATTTATACGCTGCTTCCTTATCTGCATACAACGATGTATCATATGTCATATTACAGTTAAAGAAGAAACCTGTTCCATACAAAGCATCTGCTGCAAAGTATTCCTTAATGGCAAACTGAAACGTCTTTCTAGTTTCCATATCATTTTCCAGAAGCATAAAGTCTGCATAAGGAGATGAACCATATCCATAAAATGTAAGTTTTGTTCCATTCTCTGTAGATGAAATGTGATTTGCCTTATTATTATAAGCATTGTCCGTTTCACCACTTATCTTATCAATAAATGCAGAAGAACTTGTTGTATTAGAATGATCAAACTGCAACCATTCGAATGAACTCTTACCACTAGTATCTACTGCATCTGTGGCCATGATATTTAAATCATCCAAATCCATCGCACTATAATTTTTAGCAATGTAATCTTTTAAATCATTTTCAAAATTACTATAGTCTACACTAGTACCACCTACTGCCAACGCAACATCCACTTTCTTATTCACGTTAACACTAAGCTTTGCTCCGCCTTCTGTTACTTCAACAGTAGCAATGTTTGATTTAAATGAAGTATTGGTTGCTGATACACGCACCTCATACATGCCCACAGGCATCTTCTGCATCTTTGTAGCTGTGATTTTTATCCATTCTTTATCGCCCTGCTTACGATATTCCATGTTCGTAGAAAGGCCTTTTAATGTTCTATTTGAACCAGTAACACTTGTTGGTGTACCCGCTCTACCTGGTACTTTCAAGACAAACTTGTCACTTTCCGCAGTGTATGCACCGTCCCCTTGAACACTAATATCTAAATAACTGTTAAACCATTCATCTTTAATCGCTAATACCCCTTCTGCACCAAAGTCTTCTATCGTATACTCTTCACCATTAATCGTATATGTCTTCTTTGAATCAAATCCTTTGATAGTTTCTTCTACGAAATCGATGCTTACATATGGTGTATTCTCTTTCTTCATCTTGTAGATGATTGCAGAGTGTCCACTTGTAGTATTTTCATTACTATCACCAATTGTCTGATCACCGAATTCTACATAATATCCATGTGTGTTTTCGTGACCATACTCTGAAAACCAATAAGCACCTGTTTCTGAGCTACTGTTCAATTCCATGTATACGCAGTTACCTACTGTTGTAGTTGTAAGCAATTTAGGCTGTGTTTCAGTACTCCATCCATCTAAACTCCAGTTAGAGTGTGTGCTGAATACGGCTCCTTTATAATATGTCTGCAAACAATCAAGCTCATACACGACAATAGCCAAAAAACCTGAATATGATGAATATGGTTTGAAATTCGAAGCTGCCTGTCTATAGAAACATGTTCCTTTATCTGGTCCAGCCATCCAATACCAGCCATTTTTATCTACAGCAGCTACTTCGCTCGAATTTAAAGTTATCTTCTGATCAAATGTTCCATCGGACTTCTGAACCATTCTGGTGCCGCCAATCCAACCTGACTTATCAAATGCATCTACAACATATTCCTCTTCCGCAGCGGTCGTAAGGGTCACTAAATATCCCTGTCTGCCTAAGAATGTTGTATCTTGTGCATTTTCATATGCAGGAATCCAGTTAGAAGCCGTATCTACATATTGATAAAAATGTCTATTTTCGTAGTTGTAGAATGTAGTTCTGTCTACTACTGATTTTGAAGCTACGATTGCAATTTCTTTATCACTTCCACCAATCTTAAACTGGATTTTATGAATATAATCCTCTACTTCCTCAGTTGTAGTTCCCTTAGCAATCGCAATAATCTTATAGTCATCAGTACTTGTTTTTACATCAAACTTGTCTGATGTAGGCAAAAGGATAGCATCTCCTGTCTCAGCCTTATCTGGAAAATATACAAACAATGAACGAATTCCACTACCCGAAAGTGTTGCATTTGTAAATGCATATGTTTCATTCTGCGAATCCACAATAGTCTGAAGTCCAAGATTTAGCTGAATGCCTTCTTTTGAACTCGTTCTATTGTCTTCTGGCTGTGCATACTCTCCCTCTAAATTTATTTGTGAAGTAATATTGCCGATACCTTGCACTGCAGCAAAAACTAATTCCGCACTATTTAAATCCGCGAACAGCACCATTAAAACCGCCAACATGATTGCGAAAATTGCTTTGTCCATATCCTTTCTCATATTACGTTCCTCCATTTATGTAAATTTTAAATATAAACAAATACCCAAGTATATTTTAGCAAGTGCATCTTACAAACTTCTTACAATGCACCAAAAAAGCATAAAAAAAGAGCGTGATTTTTCACGCTCTTTCCGCTTATTTTATATTTACTATTTACACTCAAAAGTATATTCATACTCATGACCAAAGAAGGTTATCGTTTGCTTTTCGTGATTAACTTCTATATCCGTCAGTTCCACCGGCATTTTTGAACGAAGAATTTCAAATCTCGTGTCTGAAATCTC
>JAZKYR010000027.1:0-4454 GCA_045612245.1 Agathobacter sp. | reverse complement strand
CTTCGTTTTTCGCGACAGCTTGATTAGTCTACCATGCACGAGCTGCAAAGTCAATACATATTTTCATCTTTTTTCAAAATATTTTTATTTTAAAAAAACGCGGAGAAGGAGGGATTTGAACCCTCGCGCCGGTCTCCCGACCTATACCCTTAGCAGGGGCACCTCTTCGGCCACTTGAGTACTTCTCCAAAGGTATTGATAAGTATTAACTTACTCGCGTACGTGACGCATTGTTTATTCTACTAAAATGAATCTTGTTTGTCAATTAAAAAAAATAAATTTTTTTATTTATTTTTATTATATTTTTATCATCACAAGATGTAGTATTTTAGCTCCCTATAAAGCACAAAATTCTTTACTAGACAGATCGTATAAGTTATTTCCATCACTGTCTATTACTACTATTACTGGAAAATTTTCCACTTCTATCTTTCTTATTGCTTCTGCTCCTAAATCTTCATAACATACTACTTCTGATTCGGTAATACATTTTGATAATAATGCTCCCGCTCCGCCAACTGCTGCAAAGTATACCGCTTTATTTCTTTTAATAGCTTCTATTACTTCTTTCGAGCGTTTTCCTTTTCCTATCATCGCTTTTTGGCCAAGGTCTAATAGTGTTGGAGCGTATTTATCCATGCGAGTTGCTGTTGTAGGACCGGCTGATCCAATAGGGTGACTCTCTCGTGCTGGGGAAGGGCCCATATAATATATAGTAGAATCTTCTATATTAATAGGAAGTTCTTCTCCATTCTCTAATTTATCTATCATTCTTTTGTGGGCAGCGTCTCTTGCTACATACATTGTTCCGTATAAGGAAACAACATCGCCGGCTTTTAAATTTTTTGTTTTGTCTTCTGTGATAGGCGTTCTAATTATCTTATTCATTGATATGTTATATTATTCCTCTTTTTTATCTTTTTATTTAATATAGAAGAAACTCTTTAAATTTCTCTTATAGAATGTCGATTTACGTGACAACAAATATTAATAGCAACAGGTAATCCCGCAATATGTGTTGGATAAGTATTAATATTTACCGCAAGTGCTGTCGTATTTCCTCCAAGTCCTCCTGGACCAATACCGGTTTTATTTATTTTCTCTAACAATTCTTTTTCCAATTCCGCTACATATGGAATTTCAGAGAACTGATTAACAGGTCTGGTAAGTGCTTTCTTAGCAAGAATGGTACATTTCTCAAAAGTACCACCTACCCCTACTCCTATTACCATAGGAGGACATGCATTTGGACCTGCTTCTTTTACTGCAGAAAAAACAGCTTCTTTTACACCCTCTATTCCATCAGAAGGTTTTAACATATAGACGCGACTCATGTTTTCACTTCCAAAGCCCTTTGGAGCAAATGTGATATTTACTTTGTCTCCAGGTACAATGGAATAATGAATTACCGCAGGAGTATTATCATTAGTATTTTCTCTAAGGATTGGATCTTTTACTACGGATTTTCTTAAATATCCTTCTTCATATCCCTGACGAACTCCTTCATTGATTGCATCTTCTAAATTCATTCCTTCAAAATGCACGTCTTGACCTATCTCTATAAAGAAAACAGCCATTCCCGTATCCTGACAAATCGGAATCATTTCTGAGGAAGCTATTTTTAAATTTTCTTGAAGTTGAACAAGTATATTTTTTCCTATTTCTGATTTTTCAGTTTGTACTGCTTTTGATAGAGATTCTTTCATATCAGATGATAAAAAGTGATTTGCCTCTATACACATTTCTTTTATATTTTTAATTATGATATCTGTATGTATGGTACGAATCAAAATTGTTTCCTCCCTAAATAAAATCGGCAGGCGTTTGCCTGCCGATTCGAGAATTTTTATTCTTCTGATGTTTCAGATTCTTCTGCAACTTCTTCACTATCATTGATAAGAGTTTTATCTTCTCTTACTTTTGCGATACTTGCAACGGTTACACCATCTTTTAAGTTAATGAGTTTTACACCTGAAGTTACACGTCCAAGAAGTGCTGTATCTTTTACTTTGATACGAATAATAATGCCTTCTGTATTAATTAACATTACTTCATCGTCAACCCCTACAGCTTTCACGCCTACAAGGTTTCCTGATTTTTCTGTAATCTTATAACATTTTACACCTTTACCACCACGATTTTGTGGAGTGAATTCAGAAGTAAGTGTACATTTACCAAGTCCTTTTTCAGCTACAATCATAACTGAATCGCCCTGGCTTGCTTTTTGCATTGCAATTACTTCATCTCCTGATACGAGATTCATACCGATAACACCCATTGTTGTACGTCCAGTTGTTCTTACATCTGTTTCGTGGAAACGGATACACTGTCCGTATTTTGTAAACATTAAGATATCATCTGTATTATCTGTAATCTTAACTTCAATAAGTTCATCATCTTCTCTTAAATTAATTGCTGCAAGACCTGTTTTTCTGATATTTGCATAATCTGTAACTGGTGTCTTCTTCGCAATACCACGTTTTGTAGCCATGAAGAGATATTTTTCATCTTCATATTCCTTAATAGGAATCATAGCTGTAATCTTTTCACCTGGTTGAAGTGGAATTAAGTTTATGATTGCTGTTCCACGAGAAGTACGGCTTGCTTCTGGAATTTCATAAGCTTTAATTCTGTATACACGTCCAGTATTTGTAAAGAACATGAGATAATGATGTGATGTAGTCATCATCATTTCTTCGATGTAATCATCTTCAATGGTTTCCATACCTTTAATACCCTTACCACCACGGTTTTGAGCTTTGAAATTATCAATACTCATTCTCTTAATGTAACCAACTTTTGTCATAGTAATAACAGCGTTAGTTACTGGAATAAGTTCTTCCATAGAAATATCATATTCATCAAAACCAATCGATGATCTACGGTCTTCGCCATATTTATCTGCGATAACCATAATTTCTTCACGGATTACTCCAAGTAAAAGTTTATTATCAGCAAGGATAGCTTTTAATTCACTGATACGTTTCATGAGTTCTGCATATTCTGCTTCTAATTTTTCTCTTTCCAATCCGGTAAGAGCTTTCAGACGCATATCTACAATTGCTTGTGCCTGTGCATCCGATAATCCGAAACGTTCCATTAAGTTTACTTTTGCATCTGCTGTTGTACGGCTTCCGCGAATAATAGCAATTACTTCATCAATATTATCCAAAGCAATGATTAAGCCCTGTAAAATATGAGCTCTTTCTTCAGCTTTATTTAAGTCATATCTAGTACGTCTTGTGATAACATCTTTCTGGTGATCTAAGTAGTGACTTAACATCTGCTGTAAGTTAAGTACTTTTGGTTCATTATTTACAAGTGCAAGATTGATTACACCAAAAGTATCCTGCATCTGTGTATGTTTATAAAGAAGATTAAGTACAACAGTTGGATTTACATCACGACGAAGTTCGATACAAATACGCATACCTTCGCGGTTTGATTCATCACGTAAATCTGTGATACCATCAATCTTTTTATCTTTATGTAATTCTGCAATCTTTTCAATAAGTCTTGCTTTGTTTACAAGGTAAGGAAGTTCGGTTACTACGATACGATTTTTACCATTCTGCATTGGTTCGATATCTGTAACAGCACGAACGCGGATTTTTCCGCGGCCAGTACGATAAGCTTCATTGATACCCTGTGTTCCAAGGATGATACCTCCTGTTGGGAAGTCTGGTCCCTTTACAATATCAATAAGTTCATCAATTTCTGTAACCTTATCTTCTACTTCATTATCAATTAGTTTTACAACTGCATGAATAACATCACGTAAGTTGTGAGGTGGAATGTTTGTTGCCATACCTACGGCGATACCAGTAGTACCATTTACCAAAAGGTTTGGATAACGTGAAGGAAGAACGGTTGGTTCTTTTTCTGTTTCGTCAAAGTTTGGTACAAAATCTACAGTATCTTTGCCGATATCCTCAATCATCATCATAGAAATTTTACTAAGTCTTGCTTCTGTATAACGCATCGCAGCTGCGCCGTCACCATCCACAGAACCAAAGTTTCCATGACCATCAACGAGTGGACAACGGAAGGACCATGGCTGAGCCATGTTTACAAGTGCTCCATAAATTGAACTATCACCATGTGGGTGATATTTACCCATTGTGTCACCGACGATACGGGCACATTTACGGTGTGGTTTATCAGGAGTATTGTTAAGTTCAATCATTGAGTAAAGTACTCGACGCTGAACTGGTTTTAAACCATCTCTTACATCTGGTAAAGCACGACTTGCGATAACACTCATCGCATAGTCGATGTAGGAGGTTTCCATAGTTTTCTTTAAGTCTACTTGCTGAATTTGATCAAAAATCTTATCATCCATTCTATTAGAAATCTCCTTTCATTAAATATCTAAATTCTTAACGTATTTTGCATTTGCTTCGATGAATTCACGTCTAGGTTCTACTTTATCACCCATAAGTGTTCTAAATGTA
>JAZKYR010000026.1:0-12274 GCA_045612245.1 Agathobacter sp. | reverse complement strand
GTATGTGTGTGTCATCATTTTATTGCTTGGAGCAGAGGTAAATAAACTCCTCATAAAAAATAAAGCAATAAAGGAAAACGAAGGAGAATAACATGAATTTTTTTGCAGGTAGAGGTGAGTATCCACCAGCAGGTTTGTTTTCAGTAGGGCATATGTTTATGCTCGTATGCTGTATAGCAACACTGGTGATTTTGATAAATATTATAAAGAAAGAAAGAGCAGCGCACCCATATCGACTGGTTCGTTTCGTAGGTGTGCTTGTGTTTGTATTAGAGATTGTAAAGACCGTATGGGGATTGTCCGCAGGACGTTATAGCGATTGGTATGAATATCTTCCAATCTGGTTCTGCAGCTTGTTTATTCCATTCTGTTTACTGGCTGGGTTTGGAAAAGGAAAAGTGAGAAAAGTTGCACTGATCTTCATGTATTATGGTGGCCTTATTGGTGGTAGTACATATTTGATTTTCCCAACGACTTCCATTGGCAGATATCCATTCTGGCACTTTATTACTTTCCATAGTATGCTCTATCATACTTTGATGATTTTCATGGCGGTTTATATCGTGAGAAATCATTTGATTAAACCAGATATGAAAGATTTAAAAGCGCATGTATTGGTTGTTGTTGCAGCGTGCATACTAGCATATATAGTAAACGAAAATTTGGGAACCAATTATATGTTTTTGGCGAAGCCTGCAAACAACAATTTCCTTTTGCAGTTTGCACTTTGGGTTACAGGGCCATTTTATCCTGCAGCAGTAACCTTATTCCAGGCATTCGTGTCGTTTTTTGCCGCATATGGGATATTTAAATTGTACGCAAGATTTAAAGGGATAGAATAAAACCACAATATATAGTATGTGATTTAATTATAAACCACATGTATTTGTAAAAATACATGTTAAAAACGTTGACATTCTTTGTCGAATTCGTTATCATTTAAGTAAGCTCTTACATGACTGACGGATGACGCGGGAGACCGCGGGGGAGTGTGAGGGAATATTTAGCCGACCGTCTGGGCAACTTAGTATATTACTGGGTTGCCCTTTTTTATACTCGCAACTCATATTTTGAAGGAGGAAAAGACAATGGAACACAACAATTGGAATGGATTCAAAAGTGGTGCTTGGCAGAACGAAATCAACGTTCGCGACTTCATCCAGCAGAACTACAAGCCATATGAAGGCGATGATAGCTTCTTAGCAGGCGCAACAGAACGTACAAATGATATGATGAAGAAGGTTAACAGCCTTTTTAAATTAGAAAGACAGTATGGTGGGGTGTTAGATATCGATACTACTACAGTATCTTCTCTTACAGCTTATGCACCAGGATACATTGATAAAGAAAACGAACTTATCGTAGGTTTACAGACAAACCGTCCACTCAAACGTGGTGTAAATCCTTTCGGTGGTATCCGTATGGCTCGTCAGGCTTGTGCAGCTTACGGCTACAAACTCAGTGATACTATCGAAGATCAGTTCCGTTTTAGAACAACACATAATGATGGTGTATTCCGTGGTTACACACAGGAAATGCGTGATGCCCGTAAATGTCACGTTATTACAGGTCTTCCAGATGCTTACGGCCGTGGTCGTATCATTGGTGACTACCGTCGTGTAGCACTTTACGGTGTAGATGCATTAATCGCAGAAAAGAAAAAAGATAAGAAAGCCCTAGAAAAAGGAAACTTCAGTGCAGAAGAAGTTCGTCTTTCAGAAGAACTTTTCCAGCAGATTACTTTCCTTACATTTATGAAGGAAATGGCAACTATGTACGGATTCGACATTAGTCAGCCAGCGAAAGATGCACGCGAAGCTATTCAGTGGACATATTTTGCTTACCTTGCTTCTATCAAGGAACAGAATGGTGCTGCTATGTCACTTGGCCGTGTAGCTAGTTTCTTTGATATTTATATTGAAAGAGATATCGCAAATGGCGTCCTTACAGAAGAAACAGCACAGGAACTTATGGATGACTTCGTTATCAAGCTTCGTATGGCTCGTCACCTTCGTACACCAGAATACAATGAACTTTTCGGTGGAGATCCAATGTGGATTACAGAAGCTGTAGGTGGTATGGGTGAAGATGGAAGAACTCTTGTAACAAAGAACTCATTCCGTATCTTAAATACACTTTACACACTTGGCTCATCACCAGAACCAAACCTTACAGTACTTTGGTCTACACAGCTTCCAGAAGGCTTCAAGAAGTTCTGTGCAAAGGTTTCTAAGGATACAGATTCTATCCAGTATGAAAATGATGATTTGATGCGTCCACTTTATGGCGATGATTATGCAATTGCATGTTGTGTATCAGCGATGAAGATTGGTAAACAGATGCAGTTCTTTGGCGCTCGTGCGAACTTACCAAAACTTTTACTCATCGCATTAAACGGTGGTTATGATACTTCTAGCGAAATGCATATCGGACCACAGATGCCAGTTATGGATGTAGAAAAATTAGACTACGAAGCAGTTATGGAACGTTATAATATTTACCTTGAATGGTTATCAAATCTCTATGTAAATACAATGAACGTAATCCACTACATGCATGATAAATACGCTTACGAAAAAACTCAGATGGCGTTACATGATACTCAGGTACACCGTTTCATGGCATTTGGTGTAGCAGGACTCTCGGTAGTAGCTGACTCTTTAAGTGCTATTAAGTATGCTAATGTAAAACCTGTTATCGATGAAAATGGATTCATTACAGAGTTTGAAACAACTGGTGATTTCCCTAAATTCGGTAATGATGATGACCGTGTAGATATGATTGCAAAAGACATGACTCACAAGGTAATCACAGAACTTCGTAAGACTCCAACTTACCGTAATGCAGAGCACACACTTTCTGTTCTTACAATTACTTCAAACGTAATGTACGGAAAGAATACAGCTTCTACTCCAGACGGACGTAAAGCTGGTGAAGCATTTGCTCCTGGCGCAAACCCAATGCACAATCGTGAAGAAAACGGTGCAATCGCTTCGTTAAGTTCTGTAGCAAAAATCAGCTATGATGACTGTCGTGATGGTGTATCAAATACATTCTCTATCACACCACAGGCATTAGGTAAAACAGATGAAGAAAGAGTTGATAACTTAGTAGCTATCTTAGACGGATACTTCTCTAAGAACGCTCACCATATCAACGTAAACGTTATGAACCGTGAGACATTGGAAAAAGCTTATGAAGACCCAGAGGCTTATCCAAACCTTACAATTCGTGTATCTGGTTACGCAGTAAACTTCAACAAGCTTTCAAAAGCACAGCAGCGTGAAGTTATCAGCAGAACATTCCACGATCGCATCTAATTAGATATAAGAAAAGCCCCTCACATTGAAGTGAGGGGCTTTATTTTTAAATTTTATTATTTCGAAATCTCCTGCTCCATGGTAAGTACCAGCTGGCGAATCGTTTCGGTATCGTTTTCCATCTGTTCTACATTGTTTCCGTAGACTTTGATTGAGTCTGCAATGTCGTTGATAGAAGTCTGGTTCTTTTCTGAGTAAGTTGCCATGTCAGATACATTATTCTGAATCATGTCGAAGCTGCTTGAAAGATCGTTTACACTAGTGTCATGCTCTTCGATGCTTTCATATAAGGTTGTGAAACTTGTAAGAAGTTCATTAAAGCCAGATTCGAGGGACTTAATACTTGTAAGAGAAGCGTCTACGTTTTCTGTGCTTTCCGCCATCTGCTGACGTGTTTTATCAACCTGTACTTCCATATTGTTTACAATCTGTTCTACTAAGTTTGAACAGGTGTTGCTATCTACTGCAAGCTGCTGAACTTTTTCAGCTACTACTGCAAATCCGGCTCCGGCAGCACCAGCTCTTGCTGCTTCAATAGAAGCGTTTAAAGAGAGCATGTTGGTACTTGAGGCGATGGATTTTAACTGTTCTACAACAGTAACGATTTCTTCCATCTGTTTCTGAATTCCATCGAATACTTCGTTGGTTGTATTTGCAGAATCTTTGATAGATAAAATCTGCGATGACATAGCACCGATGTTGCATTCGTTATCTTTTAATACACTTTCAAAGTGCTGAATGTTTTCTAATAAATTGTGAATCTGTGTTCTACAAAGGGTAATATGTTCTAAGGCTTTGTCACAGGTACTCATGGTATCGCCAACGCTGTTTGTGATGTTGCTAGAGTCGTCGATTAATTCGTTGGTGCGAAGCTCTACCTGAAGGTTTGCGTTATTGATATCGCTAATGCGGTTCTGAGTGGTTTCGAAGTTTTTATTCAATTCAGCATTGATAATTGCCAACTGTTCGATGACTTTTTCCATCTCTTTGGTACGTTCGCGACTTTCCAAAATGAAAGAACGTCCACGTGCAACTACTAAGGAGAAAAGCACACCTGCGAGGTTAAATAGTACTGCGCAAAGAATGAACTGTCCAATTGGACCGATTTTCTGTGGTGCACATAAGCACTGAACAACTAAAAGACCATTTGCTACACCAAGCTGGATTTGAGGATATTGTGGTCGAAGGAAGAGACCAGACATACCGATTGCAGCAAGGTAGAGAATGAAGTCATCGCTGAAGGAACTGCCACTAAAGATAGATACGATAGAGATAACTACCAAAAGTGCTACAGAAACAACGAGGTTTCGAGTATCGGTGGCAATTTTCATCTTGTTCATGATAATCAGTACAATGCTGTAAATACCTAAGCAAAGTCCGATTGCAATAGAACCGATTACTTCACTGCCTAATACATTTTTTACAAGGAAAAGAGCAGATACTATAAGAGTAATGCCATTCATAAATTTATAAATGCTATCTTTAGTAATGTTCTTTACTATTTCTGTCATAGAAATTTTCTTTTTAGTTTTCATGATTTTTTCCCCATTTGTAAAATTTTTCTATAGTATTAGAGTACTACAAAGTGTTAAAAAAGGCAAGAATCTATGTGGGGCTTTGCATTCGTAGCGGAGTATGGTAAAATGAGCTAACAGATTTGTTTGAGATGTGGAGGGTAAGATGTCAGAAGAACTTAAAATGACAATATCTGGTTTCGTTCCAAAGGATGGAAGAAAAAGTGTATATGTAGTTTTTGAAGATGGAGAGCGTAAAGCGGAAGGCTATGTACCTGACTGCATTATTACAAAGAATGAAGGCTTCGAAGAAGATGAAGTCAAAGTATTAGAATTATATATGAAACAAAATCAGGATATGATTCGTGAGCATGCGAAGTTGATCAATCCAATCAAAGCCCTTATGAAATAAGGGCTTTTTTTATTGGTAATGAATTTTATATTTGAAGACAATTTCGAAATAACTAAGGATTTCACTTAGTGGAACCGCAACCGTTTCTGTATATGTGCCATAGTCCGTAAATCCACGAATCATTCCGACTAATCTACCATATCCATCAAATAAGGCAGAACCAGAAGTGCCTGGAATTGGTCGCATGGAGATGATGGTTTCATTGACATTCTTGAACTGGTTCCAGTTGCGAATGGCTTCTTTTTCAACAATTGTGCCCGTTTTTGTTTTCCATATTTTGGCTTCTTTGTTGATGCAATTGTAGCCAATGGTAATGTTGCAATCATCTGCAAGGTTGTCCCAATATTTCTTATTGATATGGACAGTACGGAAATTTTTTACCTGTGCAGGAGTAAGAGACGAACTGCTATTTTTACCTTTGATAGGAATGCGGATAAAAGCAATATCTCTTTCTGGACTGGATGCAACGACAGAGCCACTGCAGGTGGTGGAATCAAAAAATGTCACGTCGATGGTTAGGTCATTGGTTATGACATGTTCATTGGTAACAATTGTTACAAACTCATCTGTGATTTCGATAATAAAACCGCTTCCAAAACTTTCTACTTTGCTGTTTTCGACATACACAATGGAAGGTAGCATAATGTTTTGTACAAACTCGATGTTTTCGGATTCATAGTATCCGCTGTCATATGCGTTCTTTGCCCCGATTACCACACTGGTGGACATATTTACCTTGTGGGTATTGATAAGCTCTTGTAGCGCCTCCTGTGAGCTCACATGGACATTTGCAGTTTTCTCTGCGCGGAGTCCGTAATCATCTGTGACAGAAAAGGTGATAGGATAGGTTCCTTTCTTGCCAAGATTCAATTTCGAGGTATCAACTTTAACGTCCTTTTCGTCCAATTCAGTGGATATAAAATCCCAAACATCTATATATTCTGTGAAGTCTAACTCAACCTTTTCTGCAATGTAAAAATCTTTTGGTGAATTTAGAACAGGTGCATCTTCTACAGTGAGGTTTAGTGTGATTTGGCCTCGGTTGTGGAAGGAGTCGTCTGCACTGATGGTAAGTTCGTATATTCCACCATAGGAAAACTGAAATTCTTCTGCTTCCATTTGGATGCCTTTTAAATAGGCTTCGCGCATTCCGACAGTTTCTTCATCAGGCAAGCCTGTGTAAAAATGGCTGGAAGAAATTTGTGTAAACTTTACACTCTCAATATCACTATAATCATCAATTTTAAGTCCAAGACTTTTTATGGAAATGATTTCACCAGTGGAAATGGTTTTGTTTTTGATATTACAGCTGATGACAGGGGCTGTGGTATCGGTAACATTTACGTAAGACGTGAACTTTTGAAGTCCATGGTAAATGTAGATTGGATAACGGCCAACCTTTCGATATTTAACAGCGGAAGTATCCACATGTGAAAAAGAGACGCTCCAAGCATTTCCCGCTAGATAGAATTTAGGATCTTTCTCAGCTTTGTTTCCGACTTCCAAATGTGATTCGGTAGTTGCTAATTTCACCTTAAAAACAGGTGAGTTCATAAAAAGGATGAGCGCTAATATGGACATTGTGATAACGCAAAAAAGTGTAATTAATATTTGTTTTTTAAACTTTGCTTTCATAGTGCGCCTCCTTTCGAAAATAATCCTATCAAATTATCTACGAAAAACCATTTGGTTTCAAGTGTTTTAGAATTTTTTTGTGAAATTATAGAAAAAGGTGTATAATATTTGCATCAAAATGGAGAGGGTAGTTTATGAAGACTATTAAAAAACTAGCAAATGAAATTTTTATTGAAGGATTAAGCGGGATGGCGACCGGACTGTTTGCTACGTTGATTATTGGAACGATTATTCAGCAGATAGGTACTCTGACACCAGGTTTTATCGGGGAAATGTTGTTTGTGATTGGTAAAATAGCAGCGAGCGTAACTGGCGTAGGTATTGGCTGCGGTGTGGCAGTTCGTTTCAAGGAAAGTCCTTTGGTTATTATGTCTGCAGCGACCTGTGGTATGATGGGAGCTTTTGCGAGTAAAATATTAGCAGGTACAGTGCTTGTAGATGGAGCAATCGTGTATGCAGGGCCAGGAGAACCTCTGGGTGCATTTATCGCTGCGATAGCAGGCATTTATATGGGACGTCTTGTGTCTGGTAAAACCAAAGTAGATATTATTATTACCCCCCTTTTAAGTATTCTCACAGGGTCAACAGTAGGTCTTCTATTAGGACCTCCTATTTCAAAGGTCATGACCTTGATTGGCGAACTGATAAATGTAAGTACACAACAGCAGCCATTCGTGATGGGAATCCTGGTGTCGGTTCTTATGGGGATTACACTTACTTTACCAATCAGTTCTGCGGCCTTGGGAATTATCTTAAATCTTTCGGGATTAGCAGCAGGCGCTGCGACGGTAGGATGTTGTGCAAATATGGTCGGATTTGCAGTAGCTAGTTTCCGAGAAAACAAAGTAAATGGCCTTTTGGCACAGGGCTTAGGCACAAGTATGCTGCAGATTGGGAATATTATGAAGAAACCAGTTATCTGGCTTCCGGCGATTATTACAAGTGCGATTTTGGGACCGCTCTCCACTATGGTGTTTCATATGACGAATAATGCGACTGGTTCTGGTATGGGAACGGCTGGTCTTGTGGGACAGATTACCACTTTCCAAACAATGACAGCAGAAGGAGTAGATCCTACGATGGTACTGTTAAAGATCGTTATACTCCAGATTGTTTTACCAGCAATTCTTTCGTTTGTGATTTCCGAATTTATGCGCAAAAAAGGCTTAATAGCGGATGGCGATATGAAATTAAATGTTTAATCTTGTTCAAAAAATATTAACATTTTGTTTTAAATATGATTATTGACTTTCTTTTTTGGCTGTGATAATCTTTCACAGATTGGTTTTTTCTAATTAAGGGAGGAAAAAAATGATTCGAATTTTAATCGATTCATCCGCAGATTACACTGCAGATGAAGCAAAGAAACATAATTTAGAATTGGTTTCAATCAACATTACAATGAATGGCAAAAACTACCGTGATGGCGTAGATATCACAAAAGATGAATTTTATGATCTTTTGATGTCTAGTGAAGAATTTCCAATGACAGCACAGCCATCACCACAAGACTTTTTAGATATTTTTGAAGATGCGAAAGAAAAAGGCGACCAGCTTATTTATCTTTCACTTTCTTCTGGCTTAAGTGGAACTTTCCAGTGTGCGACTTTGGCAAAGGACATGGCGGAATATGATGATATTTATCTTGTAGATACATTATCTGCGACTCGTGCAATTCGTCTTATGGCAGAATATGCATGCAAACTTCGCGACGAAGGAAAAGACGCTGCAACTATCGCGGCTGCATTAGAAGAATTCAAATCGCGTGTTGTGATTTTGGCAGCAGTAGATACATTAGAATACCTTCAAAAAGGTGGTCGTTTAAGCAAAGCGGCAGCAGCAGTAGGTGAACTCGCAAACTTAAAACCAATCATTACTGTAACAAAGGAAGGAAAGATGGCGGTTCCAGGAAAAGCTCTTGGACGTAATAAAGCGTTATCATCTCTTACAAAAATGGTTACAGAACATCAGATTGATACTACATTCCCAATCTACTCTTTATATGCAGTAGGGGAAGAAAACACAGAGAAGCTCGAACAGAAATTAGGCAAGGAAGGTGTACGTGTTACAAAACGTCTTCAGCTTGGCTCTACAATCGGATGTCATATCGGACCTGGAGCATACGGAGTAATCTTTGTAACGAAATAGTTTAGATTTTAGATTTTCTATAAACTACGAAAAGAGACTTGTATATTTTACAAAATATACAAGTCTCTTTTCTTACTTTATGGATATTTCTAAAATCTAATTCTAACTCGTTATTCCTATTACTCTAGGTGCAGCAATTAGGAACCAACTAGAAAACGTCTCTGGTTTTTCTTCCAATTCTTTCTGCAAATCTTCTAATGTAATCCAACGCGTTTCCATAATTTCATCTGGGTCGACTTGGATTTCTCCATGGTAGTCAGATAAAAATACATGATCAATTTCATATTCGCTTAAGCCTTCGTATTGGGTAAAATAATTGAAGGTAAATAATTCTTTGAAGGAGGTTGCCCCTTGTGGAATGCCTAATTCTTCTTCAAGTCTTTTGGATACGGCAACTTCTAAAGTTTCGCCCCATCTTGGGTGAGAGCAGCATGCATTTGCCCATAATCCGCCAGAGTGATATTTATCTAAGGCGCGTTTCTGAATGAGCATTTTTCCATCATGTACGATGAACACAGAGAAGGCTCTGTGAAGCTGATTTTTTACGTGGGTTTCTAATTTATCGCCTGAGCCAATTTCATTGTCAAACAAATCAACCCATATTAATTTGTCATTTGCATTCTTTTCCATAAGGTGAATACTCCTTTGTTTTGTTATAGACCGAGCATGCTTACTAGGAAGACAGTGCCAGCGGCCCCAAGGGCTACGGTTAAAAGACCTCTTTTAAAGTATGCCAGAAGAATGGCTACGATGCAACCGATAGTAGCTCCGGTTTGCGAAGTAGTACTGCTAAAAATTGCTGGGAAGGTCATGGCAGCAAGTACAGTGTAAGGTATGTAATATAAAAAGGATTTGATTCGATTGTTTTCTATTTTTTTACGGAAGATTACCATAGGAGTTACGCGAATGAGATAAGTCATTAGCGCCATGATGGCAATTCCACCAAGAATATATATAGGACTCATAGTTTATGCCTCCTCTGGAACTGGGAAAAAATATGCAGCAAATGCACTTACTGCTACAGTAATAATAATCACGGACCATCCGCCGGAAAAAGCAGAGAGCAGTGGTAAGTAGGTAAAAGCATAGCTGGCTGCAATCGCTAGAAGTACAGCGATAAGCACGCTCTTTTGTTCTCTCGAAGGTGGTACAATAATGGCAATAAACATGCCGTATAAAGCAATACCCATGGCGTCGGTTAAATTTTCTGGTAAGAGTGAAGTGGCTACAGCGCCAAGAATTGTTCCGCCTGTCCAGCCTAAAATAGGAGTGAGGATTAAGCCTAACATGTAAGGAAAAGTCAGGTCACTTCTTCTTTGCATAGAGACAGCAAAGACCTCATCAGTTACACCAAATGAGGCGATTAGTCGTTCTTTTAATCCAAAGTCTTTGTCTACCTTCTGTGAAACAGAAAGTGACATCAAAAAGTAGCGAATATTAATGATAAATGTAGTGATAATCAGTTCGATATATGAACTTTGTGCTAAAAGGAGATTTGTGCCAGCAAACTGACCTGCGCTTGTCAGGTTTGTAAGAGAAATAAGTATTGCAGACCAGATTGGCATTCCGGATTTTACAGCAGTTAAACCAAATGCCATAGAAACAGAAATGTATCCAAGGCAAATTGGTAATCCGTCACGAATCCCTTCTTTAAATTCTTTGATATTCATAAATAAATCCTGTGTTTCGTAGTTTAAAAAAGAAAAAATATGTCTGCCACAAATTTTGTGGCAGACACATAAGTTTTATTATTTGTCGTGGATTTCAGCGTGAAGTTCCTGTAATGATTTTACTTCTGAATCGCCGTGTTCCTTGATATGACGGATACCTTCAGCAGTTGCTTTTGCAGCAGCCATAGTAGTCATATATGGAATCTTTCCTTTGATAGCAGCTTTACGTAAGTGGCTATCATCAGTTACAGCTTCTTTTCCAGCAGGAGAGTTGATAATCAACTGATATTCTCCGTTTGTGATAGCGTCTAATGTGTTTGGACGGCTACCTTCGCATACTTTGTATACTTTTTCTGCTGGGATGCCGGCTTCTGTAATAAGTGCATAAGTGCTTCCTGTTGCTACGATCTTGAATCCAACTTCGTGGAAGGCCTGTGCAACTTCTACTACTTCAGCTTTATCTTTGTTGTTTACAGAGATAAATACAGTTCCTTCTGTTGGAAGTTTTGACTGTGTAGCTTCCTGAGCTTTGAAGAAGGCTTCGCCATAAGATGGAGATAAACCTAAAACTTCACCAGTAGAACGCATTTCAGGTCCGAGTACTGGGTCAACTTCCTGGAACATGTTGAATGGGAATACCGCTTCTTTTACACCGTAGTTTGGAATTACCTGTTCCTTAAGTTCTGGAACTGGTGAAGGGTTTCCTGTAAGTTCTGAAGTGATGATTTCTGTAGCAAGTGGTACCATGCGGATGTTACATACCTTAGATACCAATGGAACAGTACGTGAAGCTCTTGGGTTTGCTTCTAATACGTATACAGTATCGTTTTCGATAGCGTACTGCATGTTCATGAGACCTTTAACGCCCATTTCTTCAGCAATCTTACGTGTATATTCTTTGATAGTTTTTACATTGTCTTCTGTAATGTGAACAGATGGAAGTACACAAGCGGAGTCGCCTGAATGAACACCAGCAAGTTCGATGTGTTCCATAACAGCTGGAACGAATGCATGTGTTCCATCGCTGATAGCATCAGCTTCACATTCTAAAGCATGATTTAAGAATCGGTCGATAAGGATTGGTCTGTCTGGTGTAACACCAACAGCAGCTGCCATATATCCTTTCAAGCTTGTTTCGTCATAAACAACTTCCATGCCACGTCCGCCTAATACATAAGAAGGACGAACCATTACTGGGTAACCGATGCGGTCAGCAATTTCTTTTGCTTCTTCAAAGTTTACAGCCATGCCTGATTCTGGCATTGGAATTTCAAGTTTGTCCATCATGGCACGGAAAAGATCACGGTCTTCTGCAAGGTCGATAACTGCTGGAGAAGTACCAAGAATCTTAACGCCGTTTTTCTCAAGGTCTGCTGCAAGGTTAAGTGGAGTCTGTCCACCGAACTGAGCGATAACACCGAGAGGTTTTTCTTTCTTGTAGATGCTAAGTACATCTTCAAGAGTAAGTGGTTCGAAGTATAATTTATCAGATGTATCGTAGTCTGTAGATACTGTTTCTGGGTTACAGTTTACGATGATTGTTTCGAAACCAAGTTTCTTAAGTGCGAGTGCAGC
>JAZKYR010000025.1:0-11283 GCA_045612245.1 Agathobacter sp. | reverse complement strand
TGGCTCACAGAACGACATGGCTACGATCCGACTTTACCCATTTCTTTGTATTTATCCTGTTTGTAAGCAGCGATAATACCACGAGATGAGTTTACGATAGCTCCAAGACCATCTTTGTTGAAGAAGTGAACAAGGTCTTTTCCCTGTCCGCCCTGTGCACCATAACCTGGTACAAGGATGTAGCTCTTTGGCATAATGTCACGGAGAACTTTACCCATTTCTGGATAAGTAGCACCTACTACTGCACCTACATAGCTGTAAGAATCGCCCATGCAATCAGCGCCCCATTCAGCTACTTTTTCGCCAACCCATTCATATAATGGACGGCCGTCAATCATACGATCCTGGAATTCACCAGAAGATGGGTTCGATGTTTTAACAAGAATGAAAATACCTTTCTTTTCTTCTTTACATACGTCTACGAAAGGTTTGATTCCGTCTGTTCCAAGGTATGGGTTAACAGTTGCAAAATCGCCATCAAATGCTGAGTATGATTTGCTTCCGATCTGTACTTTACCAAGATGTCCTACTGCATATGCTGCAGATGTAGAACCGATATCACCACGTTTTACGTCGCTGATTACTACTAAGTCTTTTTCATGACAGTAATCTACTGTTTTCTGGAATGCTTTTACACCTTCTACGCCGAACTGTTCGTACATAGCAATCTGTGGTTTTACAGCTGGGATTAAATCGTAAGTAGCGTCTACGATTGCTTTGTTGTACTGCCAGATAGCTTCTGCAGCACCAGCTGGTGTTTCACCAAATTCTGCATAAGCCTTGTCCTGAATGTGCTTTGGAATATAGTTAAGCATTGGATCAAGACCTACTACGATAGGAGCGTTAGTTTTCTGAATTTTGCTTACAAGTTTGTTAATCATGATTGATTCCCTTTCTATGTTAAGTTTATTTTATGCTTCAAAAACAATGTTTCCGTCACAAATGGTGCAAACCACTTTTCCAGTTACTTCATAACCATGGAATGGAGTATTTTTGCCTTTAGAAACAAAGTCATTTTTATCAATTGCATATGTTACATTTGGATCAAAGATAGCGATATCTGCTACCTTACCTGGCTGAATATCACCCTTGTCAATCTTCATAATCTGTGCTGGACGATAGCTCATAGCCTCTGCCATCTGCATTGGTGTATAGACACCACCAAGTACTAATTCTGAGTAGGTCAGACATGCTGCTGTTTCTGAACCAACAATTCCAAATGGAGCCTTCTGCATAATAGTATTTTTTTCTTCTGCAGTATGAGGTGCATGGTCTGTAGAAATTGCTTCCATAATACCACTCTTAAGTCCCTCTTTTAAGGCATCCACATCTGCACGTGTACGAAGAGGTGGATTCATCTTATAATCTGTATTCGCAGCATCTGTAATATCATCTGAAGTCAGCACAAAGTGATGTGGACAAACCTCTGCGGATACTGGAAGGCCCTCTTCTTTTGCTGCCTTTACCATTTTTACAGAATCTGCTGTTGAGCAGTGGCAAAGATGAAGTCTTGCACCAGTTTCTTTTGCAATCAAAATATCACGGGCTACGATAACGTCTTCTACGGAATTGGTAATTCCTGGAAGTCCCATTTCTTTTGTCTTCGCGTCTGCATTTACACATCCACCGTTTACCATGGTGATATCTTCACAGTGTGCCAAAATCGGAATATCAAGTTCTGCTGCAATCTTCATCGCTTCACGGTAAAGATTTGCATTCATAACAGATTTTCCATCTTCACTAAGAGCTGGGCAACCGGCTTCTACCATGCCCCTGATGTCGGCAAGTTCTGTACCACCCTGTCCAACAGTAATTGCACCTACCTGATATACGTTGATGCAGTTTCCTTCTTTTGCTTTATCATGCACATATTTGATTACGTCTGCACAGTCCGCAACTGGCTTTGTATTTGGCATTGCATAAACGGTTGTATAACCACCGTGTGCAGCCGCAGCCATTCCTGTGAAAATATCTTCTTTGTGAGTAAGACCTGGATCACGGAAATGTACATGTAAGTCAATAAAACCTGGCATTACGTATTTGCCTGCTGCATCAATCACCTTATCTGCAGCTTCTGTGATTTCTTTTTCGATAGCAACAACTTTGCTATCTTCTACGAGCACGTCTGCGATTTCATCCATGTTTGTTGCTGGATTTAAAATGCGACCACCTTTAATTAATATCTTCATTCTTATTCTCCATCCTTTGGAAGACTCTGCATGTATTCATCCATAGCTTCTGCTACGACTTTGGAATATTTAACCGCTTCTACTACAGTACGAGCACCTTTTACTACGTCACCGCTGGCAAATACGCCTGGTAGTGATGTATGACCTGTCTCATCTGTTGCAATAAGACCGCGATCATTTGCCTTTAAGCCATCTGTAGTATTCATAAGTTTATTTGCAGGACCCTGGCTGATAGAAATCATTACATTATCCGTTGGATAAAGTTTTTCTGTTCCGTCTATCTTCTTGAATCCGCCATCTTCCAACATTTCTGTATCAGCAAAGATTACGCCTTCATCTGTAATTTCCACTGGCATCTTGCAGAAATGGAATTCTACACCTTCTAATTCCGCATATTCATATTCATGCTTACTTGCTGCAACACCATCTGTTACAGAGAAGCAATCCACTTTACGTACACCATTTCTAAGCGCTGTACGGCACACGTCCATTGCTGCATTTCCTGCACCAATTACGATTACGTGTTCTCCCAAATGGAAACTAGCTGGGCTGTAAAGATAATTGATACCATAGTGAACATGTCCTAAGGTTTCCCCTTTTATTTTAAGGGTATTCGGACGCCATACACCAGTACCTACGAAAACTGCTTTATATCCATCGCGGAATAAATCTTCAATGGTAATCGCAGCACCTATACTTGTATTTGGACGAATCTTGATATCCTTCAATACAAGATGTCTATATTCAAAATCATCAATAATACTCTTTGGTAAACGAAATTCAGGAATACCATAGCGTAAAATTCCACCAATTTTGTCTTTTCCTTCAAAGATAGTAACCTGATATCCTTTTCTTGCAAGTAATACAGCAATTGTAAGACCTGCTGGGCCAGAACCCACGATAGCTACACGCATTCCATTTGATTCTGCTGGTCCCTTAGTCATCTTAGAACTATAGGTACTTGAAATATAATTTTCGATAGCTGAAAAATGAACCGGACTTCCTTTTCTGCCAAGAACACAATTTCCCTCACACTGTTTTTCGTGATTACATACAATACTACATACTGTAGTCAGTGGGTTGTTCTCAAAAAGCATCCATCCTGCTTCATCTATTTTACCTTCTTTTAAAAGCGAGATAACTGTAGGAATTGGTGTGTGGATAGGACATCCTTCCATACACATAGGCTTCTTACAATTCAAACAACGATTCGCTTCATCCATTACATGATATGCCATAAAAAATACCCCCATAAAACGCGTAATTATACATGTATAATTCTACAACAATATGGGGGATAAGTCAAAGTATGATTGTATACAATATGGGTTTATTTTTCATACATAAATGCTATGTAATCCTGGATTTCTTGGAAGTCAATTTTGCATTCCTCACCAAAAATTCGCACAGGAACTTCGTTTTCAAAAGAGTATACAAAAATATCGTAATCTTCCTCTCCATCATCTGCATAAACAATGATAGATTTCTTCTTAGGATCTATCATCCAGTACTCTTTCACACCTGCATAAAGGTACTTATGTAGTTTTATGGTTTTGTCTTTTTTCTGCGTAGATGGCGACAACACCTCTACCACAAAATCAGGTGCTCCTATAACATTTCTACTTTCCAATTTATCCCTATCACATAAAACAACAACATCCGGAAGGACAACGGTGTTTCCTCCATCCTCTTCTGAACCGTCTAACTCAATATTAGGTGCAGCTCCAAAAACAAGACACTTTCCGTTTTTTTGTTTTACAAAATTAAATAATGCATTCGTTATCATGGTGCATATCATCTGATGAATTGGTGTTGGTGCTACCAATTTATATATCACGCCGTCAATCAACTCGCACTTATCTTCTCCTGGCAGTGCATAAAACTCACTTATACTATAGTTTAACTTAACCGCACCATATGGTGCCATAGGTGAACGCATGCTATTCACCTTAGACCAATCTATATCGTTCCCTAACACCTGCTCTAATGCTTTTAGGGTTTCATACCGTGGTGCTTTTGTGATTCCACCCAGAACTTTCTGCACGGTCCCTACTGGTACACCTGACAACTCTGCCACACGCTCATAGGAATAGCCTAATTCTTTTCTTCTGTCATTCATTTCTTTAATCGTCATATGTAATCCCTCCTTTTTCTGCATTATACCACCAATCAGTAGCTTAATGCAACCATTTGTTAGCAAATAGTTATCCATTTATCCATTTTTTAACCGTGTAGCTGTTTGGCTGAGCGCCTTCGTTTCTATTAAAACTGTTAAGAAAAACAGCTCGCGACTCGGTGCGTTGCACCTTTATCTCGCTCGCTGTTTGGCTGAGCGCCAAATCTGCCAATAAAAAAAGAACGATATGCAAGCGAGCTTGCTATCGTTCTTTTTCATTGTCCTATTTTTCTTAACAGTTTAGCAGATTCTAGGCAATCCTTCACCCTGCAAAATCTCAAGGTTTCGAAGCCCACCGATTCTTGTTCTTAAATGTAATTTACCTGGTTCTTTGTCGCCTACATATCCTACAATACAAGCATCCTGGCCATACTTCGCACTACGCATAACCTCTACAGCTTTTTCCGCCTGCGCTGCTGGCACTAAAGCAACCAGTTTTCCTTCATTCCCCATATAAAGTGGGTCAAGTCCCAAAAGTCCACAGAAGTCTCTGACTTGTGGTGTCACTGGGATTTTTTCTTCTTCTAATTCAATCGTTGTATTTGATGTCTTTGCAAGCTCCTTCAGAACTGTCGCAAGGCCCCCTCGTGTGATATCTCGCATGGTATGTACATCAATATCCACCGCAAACAATGCTTCTACAATTTCACAAAGTGGTGCATTGTCACTCTTAATGTCATTTACAATTCCCATACGGGTTCCAAGGATTGCTGCATGATGATCACCAAGATTTCCTGATACAATTACTGCATCACCTACGCAAACACGTGACGCAGAAACCTCTCTATCTTCTGGAACAAAGCCAACGCCTGCTGTATTGATATACAGCTCTCCATTTCCGTTTACAACTTTGGTATCACCTGCGACTATTTCAACACCGGCTTCACGTGCACATTCTGCCATAGAATGAACGATTTCCTCTAGTTTCGCTACTTCCAAACCTTCCTGTAAAATAAATCCACAAGTAATATATTTTGGTTTTGCACCACGCATAAGCAAATCATTTACCGTTCCACAAATACAAAGATGTCCAATATCTCCGCCTGGATAACTTACCGGTGTAACCACAAAACTATCCGTAGTCATCGCAATTTTTCCTGCGCCTTCTACAACTGCACTGTCTTCCATTTTATCTAGAGTGGTGCTTGCAAATTCTTTTGCAAAAATAGAACCGATTAGTTCCCCTGTGGCAGCGCCACCGCTACCATGCACCATACTAATTCTTTCTTCCATATTCTCTACTCCTTATCGTCGAGTTTAAAAAGATGCAAACGCCGAATGACAGGAACCTTCCTCCGAAACCATACATGCGCCTTGTGGAGTTAAAGGTTTGCACACTTTTCCAAAAAGCGGACACTGCTGTGGTTGCATTTTTCCCATCAAAATCTGGTCGCAACAACAAGCCTTGTTTCTCTTATTATCCTCTACTAAAGCCTTGCTTCCTGCATCATATTTTTCGTATTCAGGACGAAGTTCCATACCTGTTCCAGGTACAATTCCCATACCTCGCCAAGCAGCATCTGTTTCCTGAAAATATTTTGCAACCAATTCTTGTGCTCTTACATTCCCTTCTGCAGACACCACCGCTGGATAAAAGTTCATAACCTTTGCTTCATCCTTTGCATCCACAATTCCACAGAGTGCTTCTAAGATTTCTTCTCCTTCAAATCCAGACACCGCAAATGGAATCTGATATTTTTCTGCCAAAGGTTTAAACAAGTCACTTCCTGTCACCGCCGCAACATGCCCTGGGGCAAGATACCCTTCAATGGTTGCACCATTTTCACACAAATACTCGATGACTCCTGGCATCGTTTTAAGTGCCGTCAAAAGTTTTACATTTTCTATCTTTCGCTCGATAACTTCTTCTAACAAAAGAGCATATACTGGTGTCGTTGTTTCAAATCCAAGTGCTGCAAATACAAATGTCGTCTCAGGCTCTTTTTCTGCTAACGCAAAAATATCCATTGGCGAATACACCATAATCGCACGTCCACCCATGCCCTGTACTTCACTCAGACTATACTTACTTCCTGGTACGCGAAGCATGTCCCCGAAAGTTACCACACAGGTATTCGGTGTCAAAGCCAGTTCAATCAATCTATCTACATAGGCTGTAGGTGTTACACACACTGGACATCCCGGCCCTGAAATCAAATGAATTTTTTCGGAAAGCATTCCACGAATTCCGTTCTTTGAAATCGCTGCAGTATGACTTCCGCATACTTCCATGATATGTATTTCTGGACCATCGTAGTTTGCTAAAAAATCTCGCATTTCTGCTAATGTCATTGGAAACAGCCTCCTACTCACCCATCAACTCATTTAAATTCTGTAAATCTTCCATATCCTGTTGTGTCACTTTCTGAATCACACAACCTGCATGTACAAGCACGTAGTCTCCTACTTTTACATCTACAAGACCTGCTCTTGCAGTTACCTGATTTCCACTAAAATCCACTACTGCATCCCGATCTTTTATTTCTATTACTTTCCCTGGTAAAGCTACACACATACTCTTACCTCTCTTCTATAAAGTCTCAATATATGCAAGTAAATCCGCAAAATCTCCCTGTGGATACTGCGAAATATCTTTTCCTACCTTGTTAATCAAATCCGCTGGCATAAGGAATACTTTCATTCCCAATTCTTCTGTAACCATGTCTTCGCCGACATCATTTCCGACCATAAGACATTCTTCTGCCTTTACTCCAAGCTTTTCAATCACTTCTTTGTAATATCCCAAACTTGGCTTGCAGAAGTGATAATTTTCATATGTTGTAAAGATTTCAAAATCATCTAATTCGAGCCCCGCCCAGCGAATACGACTTTCTGTCGCAATACTAGGAAACATTGGAGTTGTCGCAAGCGCTACGCGGTATCCCATTTCTTTCAACTTACGAACCGTCTGTGCCGCTTCTGGAAGGAAACCACAAATGTTCTTTACATCCTGAAATTCATTTCTATAAAAATCATCAAAGATTGGCATATCTTCTCTTACTTTTTCGCCGAGAATTGAAGTAAATGCATTCCAAAAAGCAACTTCATTTGTTTTGCTACCATCATTTGTT
Source organism: Agathobacter sp. (assembly GCA_045612245.1). Taxonomy (GTDB): domain Bacteria; phylum Bacillota; class Clostridia; order Lachnospirales; family Lachnospiraceae; genus Roseburia. Next base: position 3,847 of record JAZKYR010000025.1, on the reverse strand, counting down.
GTCATAGCTTTCATACCTGCATATACAGCCTTAACTAATTCGTCTGGATTGTAACCATGTGGCGCAAGTTTCTTTGCCATGCCACCTAAATATGCTTTGATAAATGTATCCTGATCCATTGGCAACAATGTGCCATCTAAGTCAAATAATACTGCTTTAATACTCATCTATTTTCGTCTCCCATACAAATATGTGGCAAAATAAATCACGGATGCTAGTATTACAATCATAGGACCTGTTGCCACGTTGGTATAATACGATACCACAAGACCTACGAATCCCGAAAACATAGAGAAAATCAATGAAAACAAATGATACTCTCTCATATTTTCCGAAATATTTCTCGCTGCCGCCGCTGGCAAAATAAGGAGTGCATTGATAATCAAAATGCCCACCCATTTGATCGACAGCATAACGATAAGTGCTACTAATACCGCAAACAGGTTATCCATCAGTTTCACCGGAATCTGCTTGCTCTTTGCCACCGTTCTATGAATCGAAATAGCATTCAAATAATTAAACCCTACAATCCAAAAGACAATCGTAAATACAAAGATTCCCACGAGATACCCAATCTCCTGTGTGGTAATACTTAAAATATCACCAACTAGGATAGACGAATACTTACTGAAATTTCCTCCAGCCGAAAGAATCGCCAAACCAATTGCTACGGAGCAGGAAGAAAAAACAGAAATAATCGTATCTGTAGATGCAACATTTCTACTGCTAATCTTATTTAAAAGCAATGCAAATACTACTGCAAAAATGACCATCGAAATCGTGGTATCCTGCATTCCAAACACCACTCCTACTGCGATTCCAGTAAGTGCAGAATGTCCCAATGCATCACTAAAATATGCCATTTTTTTATTCACTATCATGGTTCCAAGAAGTGCAAACAACGGTGTAATGATAAGCACTGCCAAAAGCGCATTTCTCATAAAACCATAATCCAGCCAGGAGGTCAAATTAATCATTTCTTCTTCCCTCCTTTATCCATTTTTCTTCATCGCCAACATTAAAAACTTTCGCAAACTCTGGGCTTTCAAACACCTCTTTTACACTTCCTTGCACCAGAACTGTCTGATCCAAAAGCACCACATGGTCAGCATATTTCTTCACATAATCCAAATCGTGAGAAATCAAAATAATTGCTAAATCATAATGCTCTTTCAGATATGTAATCGTCTTATAAAAGAGTTCCATACCATTTTTATCGATACCAGAAACCGGCTCATCCAAAAGAAGGAGCTTTGGCTTGTCCGCCACTGCCATGGATAACAGTACTCTTTGTAACTGTCCACCCGACAAATTGCAAACCTGTTTATCAATCAAATCTGCTGCCTCAAAGGTCTCCAGATAGGTTTTGATTTCTTCATAGATTCGTTTATTCTTTGGCAAAAATACTGGATAGTGATACTGATAACTTGCAATCAAGTCGTACACACTAAGCGGTGTATTCTTTTCAATGTTAATCGACTGTGGCACATAGCCAATCTTTAAGTCCTTTATCTTTCCATTCTTGGTATCGCGGTACTCAATCGTTCCTTCTGTTGGTACATCCTTTAAAATGGCACGTACCAAGGTAGACTTTCCTGCACCATTCTTTCCAATAATGGCATTTAAGGAGCCACAATGAATATGCAAGTTTACATCTTTTAATACGACCTGTTCGCCAAATCGAACGCCAAGATGATTGATTTTAATACAGTGAAAGCCACAGGTTTCAAAAATCTTTTTCAGTTTCATATGTGCCCCCTTTCTAAATCTATTCAAACACTTCTTGAATCAATTTCAAGTTGTTTCTCATACCTTCAATATAACTATCTTTATCATATTCTCCGCGGTTCAGTGTGTCTAAATAAACCACTTTCACATCTACTTCTTTCTGCACCATTTCACACATATCTGTGCCATACAATGCTTCGGCGAAAATGTACTTCACGCCATGATGTTCAATGACTTCCAACACCTCTGCCACTTCCCCTGCACTGACCTGACGTTCTTCATCCAAGTCCATGCAAAAAGCAACTTCCAACCCTAAATCTTCTGCTACATAGTCATATGCGCAGTGAAACATAATTGCTTCTTTTCCCTGGGTTAACTTTAAGAGTTTCTCCTGTTCTACTTGAAGCTCCTCTAATTTTCTGTCGTATTCTCCTGCATTTGCAAGAAAACTTTCACTCATGTTTGAAGCTGTTTTGGCAAGTCCACTCGCAATATTTTCTACCTGCTTGCGGTAATTTGCCACACTCATCCATGCATGCGCATTTACATCATGGTTGTGTTCTTCGTGAACCTCTTCTTCCTCATACTCATGTCCATGTGCTTCGGTCTCACACAACAGCGCCATCCCCTCACATGCCTCGATAATCACAAGGTGTGGATACTGCTTTGCAATATCTTCCATAAAGGATTCTATTCCACCGCCATTAATGATAAATACATCTGCGGTAGAAAGAAGTTTCATATCTGCTGGTGTCAGTTGAAAATCATGTAAGCATCCAGTCTGTGGTTCACTTAAATTTTTTAAGGTTACCCCTTCCGTATCACCAATGACATTCATAGATGCAATATACATTGGATAAAAGGAGGTAACTACTACCAAATCCTCGTCCTTACTCTGCTGTTCCTGATTTACATATAGGTTCGTAAATCCCAAGCTTACTGCCAGAATTGACAGGAGCATGACGAGTACAAATACATACTTATTTTTCATATTTTATTTCTTCTTTGTCTTCTTTCCAGATCTGGCTGCAGTCTTTGCGGCCTTTTTATCCTGCAATTTCTTAGTCTTCTTCGCAGTTTCTTTTCCAGTTGCTTTCCAACGTGGTTTACGTTTGTTTACTGGTTCTGCTGAAGTTTCTTCTACCACTACTGGTTCTTCAGAAATTACTACCTCTTCATCCTCTTCTGGCAACACAAGCGAATCTACAAGTTCCCAGATTTCTTCTCTACCCTGCTTGGTTTCTGCTGAGAAAGGAATCATGATAGTATCTTCTTCTACATTCAGAGTATCTGCAATCATCTTCATATGCTTTGGCACAGCACCACGGCTAATCTTATCCATCTTAGTCGCAATGATGATAGGTGCAAAGCCCTGCTCCACCATCCAGTCATACATCAGACAGTCATTATCCGATGGCTGATGACGAATATCGATAAGAAGGAATACCGCTTTTAACTTTGTAGAAGTATGAAGATATTTTTCAATCATCTTACCCCATTTAGCTTTGATTTCTACGTTTGCATTTGCATAACCGTAGCCTGGTAGGTCTACCAAATACATAGCATCATTTATATTGTAAAAGTTGATGGTCTGTGTCTTTCCTGGCTGTGAAGAAGTACGTGCCAATGCTTTACGATTCATAAGTGCATTGATAAGGGAAGACTTTCCTACGTTTGATTTTCCTGCAAACGCTACTTCATAATGTGGGTTGTCTGGAAATTCACTTGTGATACCGCAAACGGTTTCTAAGTTTACGTTTTTAATTACCATTTCAAACTCCTTTTTCTCAAACTCATGCCGCCTGCACAAAATGCAGACGGCAAATTTACATTACTTTACGAGTGCTTCTTCAAGCACCTGATCTAATTTTTCTATCAGCACAATCTCCAAACCCTTCTTAATTTCTTCCGAAATCTCATACAAGTCTTTTTCATTCTTTGCTGGTACACATACAGTTTTCATACCTGCAGATTTCGCTGCAAGCAATTTTTCTTTTAATCCACCGATAGGAAGCACACGGCCTCTTAAGGTGATTTCACCAGTCATCGCTACATCTGCTCTTACTGGCTGCTTGATTACTGCAGAAAGCACTGCAGTGGCCATTGTAATTCCAGCGGA
>JAZKYR010000024.1:0-4228 GCA_045612245.1 Agathobacter sp. | reverse complement strand
CCTTCTACCAGTTTTTCCCAATCTGCATCCGAAAGGTTACCGGTACGAAGTGCCTGCGCATCTACTCGAGATTCCAAAGAGAACAGACGGTTTACGAGCTGTTCTTTCGACATTTCGAGGGAGAATATCGCTACGCTCTTTGCTTCATGGAAAGCTACGTACTGTGCAATGTTAAGTACGAACGCTGTTTTACCCATAGATGGACGTGCCGCTACGAGAATTAAGTCAGAAGGCTGAAGGCCTGCTGTTCTATAATCCAAATCGATAAATCCAGTAGGGATACCGGTTACCGTACCAGTCTGTTTTGAAGCCTTTTCAATTTTTTCCAAAGCATTCATAACTACCTGACGGATTGGCACGAAGTCTCCACCAGAACGGCTATTTAATAATTTGAATACGTCTTTTTCTGTCTTATCTAAAACGCTTTCTAATGTCTCTTTACCTGCATAGCATTCGTTCTCGATATCTTCCATGACACGGATAAGTCTTCTCTTTATCGCGTTGTCACTTACGATATTTGCATAGTACTTAATGTTTGCAGAAGTTGGTACTGCATTCAACAAGTCTCGCACAAATTCCAAGCTTGAGATTTCATTTGGAACGTCTTTTTCTTTTAATTTATTTTGTAATGTAACCAAATCAACTGGCAAATTCGCTGTAAAAAGTTCGCTCATTGCCTCAAAGAGAATACCATACTGCTGATGATAAAAGTCATCTTTGTGAAGCATTTCTGTCGCAGTCACGATAGCATCTCTATCCATAATCATGGAACCGATAACCGACTGCTCTGCTTCAAGGCTGTTTGGCATAATACGTTTGATCATTGCCTCTTCCAAAGGATTTTCCTCCTATCCTTCCACTACCTGAACGGTTAATTTTGTAGTAACCTTCTGGTGAAGTTTTACTGGAATTTCATAAGTACCTAATGCTTTAATTGGATCACTAAGCTGCATTTTCTTTTTGTCTAATTCCAAATCAATCTGTTCTTTTGCAGCTGCTGCGATTTCTTTTGTAGAAACAGTTCCGAATAAGCGGCCACCGTCTCCACATTTTACTTTGATAACAACTTTCTTTGTTTCTACTACTTTTCCAAGTTCTACTGCTGCCTGATACTGTTCTTCAGCAACTTTTGCTTCGTGTTTTTTCTGAAGCTTTAAATCATTTAACGCCTTTGGTGTTGCTTCTACACCAAGTTTTTTTGCGATAAGCACATTGCGGGCATAACCATCACTTACTTCTACGATTTCGCCTTTTTTGCCCTGTGCTTTTACGTCTTCTAATAAAATTACTTTCATTTATTCAATATCTCCTTCTTTGAGCATTTCTTCAATCGTATCTTTAATAATACGTTTTGCAGAGTCGATGGTGCAGTCTACTAACTGTGCTCCTGCAACATTCAAGTGACCACCACCACCAAGACGTTCCATGATAAGCTGTACATTGATTTCATCAATCGAACGTGCACTTACGAAAATCTTGTCATTGTACTCTGTTAATACGAAGGATGCTTTTATTCCTATTACATTTAATAACTCATTTGCAGCCTGTGCGCCAACAATAGTAGGACTCTGCAAATCTTCTGCAGGACATACCGAAATCGCAAATGCATTACGATAAACTTCTGCACTACGCACTGCTTCTGCGCGAGCCTTATAAGCAGCCATATCGTTTCGAATCATCTTGCGAACTCGAGTAACCTCTGCACCAGAACGACGCAAATATGCTGCCGCTTCAAAAGTTCTTACACCAGTCTTCGTCATAAAGTTACTTGTATCAATTAAAATACCAGCATAGATACAATCTGCTTCTCTTGGCTCTAACTTAAAGCCTTCCTGGAAATACTGCAATACTTCTGCAACCATTTCACAAGCACTGGAAGCATATGGTTCCATATATGATAATACTGGATTTTCAATAATTTCACTACCTTGTCTATGGTGATCAAATACACAGATATAATCTGTCTTACGTAAAAGTTCTGGACATTCTGTGTAACTTGGCTTGTTGGTATCTACTACCATAACCAAAGTGTTCTTGCTGGCCATGTCAATCGCCATTTCGCTATCAATAAACATATCTTCTGGATAGCCGTTTTCTGGAGTGAAACAGTCTATCAGTGGTTTTACCGAACTCGTTGGATCATTTACCACAATCTGGGCCTTTTTACCCAACACTTTTGCTGCACAGTAAATACCTACTGCTGCACCAATGGAATCCACATCCGAAATGCTGTGTCCCATGATAATCACATTTTCGCGACCTTCCATAATTTCGCGAAGTGCCAATGCTTTTACTCTGGCTTTTACTCGAGTATTGCGCTCTACCTGTTCCGTCTTTCCTCCATAATAATGGATAAGACCTTTTACTTTTACAACGGCCTGATCGCCACCTCGTCCTAATGCTAAGTCGATAGCCGAACGCGCATAAGCATAATTGTCATTGTAGCCATCACCTTTAAGCCCAACACCAATACTTAAAGTAACAGCCATTTCGTTACCTACTTTAACGGTCTTAACATCTTCTAAAATGCTAAATTTATCTTCTTCTAACTGCTGTAAGTATTTATATTTAAATACAACAAAATATTTATCTTTTTCAATCTTACGAACCAAGCCATCTACATTGCTAAAATACTGGCTTACTTTACGATCAATTAAAGCCGTTAAAAGAGAACGTTTTACATCCTCGATACTCTCTAAAGCTTCATCATAGTTATCGATGTAAACAAGTGCTGCCACCTGTTTCTGCTCAATGTTTGCAAGCTTATATTCATTCAACTCTGTTTCATCAAAGAAATAAAGTGCAATCATGTATTCGCTTTCCGCATCTACATCGAAATTAATCTTTTCATCCATCATGGTTTCAAAGGTTACACGATGAATTGCTACACGATAGCTTTTTTCTTCAAAACTGGCTTCTACTTCTGTCGCTCTTGTATTCTTTATCAAAAACTCTTTTGTGATAGATGGGAATAAAGACGTAATCGATTTGTGGTATTTCTTATCTACCCCCGTCATCGCTCCAAACTTCTCATTCATCCACATAATTTTGCCGGCACTGTCCAACAAAACATATGGGATTTCAAACTCATTTAAAAGTTTCTTCTGAACGGTAGAATACTCGGTTGCAAATCCTACTACTTCATGCGCAAGGTATGGCATATTAAGAAAATATACAATACCCGTAGCCACAGCATATATAAGGATAAAAATGGTAACAAAAACACCACTCTTTACATCATAAAAATATACCCCAATATTTAATGCTGCAAGTGCAATAGTTATGATAACAGGCCAATTAAAAAATACGCCTAACTTTCCTTTGAATTTAATCTTATTCATATGAATCCCCCTATTATAAATTAGTATAGGTATCTGTAAGTATATCATTTTTTCGCACTGAAAGAAAGCATTTTCGCGTCTTTCGGCTCATGATTTGAGCAAAAAAATTAGGGCCACCCACATCTTGGGTAGCCCTGTTTTTTTTGTACTATATCTATTATTTTGTTTCAGTTGCAACTTCTGCAATTGACTTTGTAAGACCAGCAATTCCCTGAATTTCTGAAGGGATAATGATCTTAGTTGCTTTGCCATCTGCTGCTTTTGCAAATGCTTCTAAACTCTTTAACTGAAGTACTGCTGAATCTGGAGCAGATTCTTTTAACATCTTAAGACCATCTGCATTCGCCTGTTGGATACGAAGGATCGCTTCTGCCTGACCTTCTGCTTCTTTAATAGTAGCTTCACGTTTCGCTTCTGCTCGAAGAATTGCTGCTTCTTTTTCTGCCTGAGCATCTAAGATAGCTGCTTCTTTGTTACCTTCTGCAACAAGGACTGTAGATTTCTTTTCACCTTCTGCTCGAAGAATTGCTTCACGACGTTCACGTTCTGCTTTCATCTGTTTTTCCATTGCATCCTGGATAGCTTTTGGAGGCATGATGTTCTTTAATTCCACACGGTTAATTTTGATACCCCATGGGTCTGTTGCTACGTCAAGTGTTGCACGCATTTTTGTGTTGATAGTTTCACGAGATGTAAGTGTTTCGTCTAATTCCAAGTCACCGATTACGTTACGAAGTGTAGTAGCTGTTAAGTTTTCAATCGCCATGATTGGATTTTCTACACCGTAAGCATAAAGCTTAGGATCTGTAATCTGGAAGTAAACTACTGTGTCAATCTGCATTGTTACGTTATCTTTTGTAATAACTGGCTGAGGTGGGAAATCCACT
>JAZKYR010000023.1:0-1631 GCA_045612245.1 Agathobacter sp. | reverse complement strand
AAGCTTTGAGAGTGATTCTCATTACTTGACTTGCCATAAAAAAAGTCGCCTCCTTTTCGCACTTAAAATTTCAGTACGACAAGCGGTGACTGTACACTTCTCCGTGTGTGTCCTAAAGACTCTCACACGTTGTTTCTGCCTTAAGCAGACCGTATGTGGGTACAGTGACTTGTCGTCAGTTTCCTAACTTGACATTCGCTCCACGGAACACCTACCAATATGGTAGCAACCTCACGCTTCATAGCTATCATGCCACAGCAAAAGTCATTATACACGAGAAAATCAGCATTTGCAACAATTTTTTTAAAAAATTTTTGTGCAAAATTAAATTAGTATGTTTCGTCCAAAACTGCCACAATATCGTGTGGTTTCGTAGTCATTTCTACTAATTGATTTCCTTTCTTCTTATTATATAGAAGAAACTCGTTTCAACGACCGTAGCTTAGTATAGCAGATTAGGGTGTTTTGTCTATAGGATTTTAGTTTGTTTCTAAGGAAATACATGGTATACTTAAATAAAAAGGGGGGGTATTATGATACTTAAGTTTTGGGGAGACGGATCTATCGAAGCTATGAACCAGGTAAAACAAATCGCGGTTCGTAGCACAGAAAATTTTAACTGGACATTTATTTTTATCCTGGCAGTTGTGTTCTATGTTTATTGGACGGAAATTCGCAAAAAGAATTATGATGTTATTTTTGCAGGATTAGCTCTATATGGCGTACATTGGTTGTACGAAATCGGAAATGCAATCATTGGACACTTTACCGGCTATCCACTTTGGGCAGTTAGCAACGAATCAACCACCTATATCCTTTTAGTAGGTGTTTGCTGGGAATTATCTATGATGTTCTCTATCGCTGGTATCATTTCATTTAAGATGCTGCCAGATGACAGAAACAAACGCTACTTTGCAAAAGGTAAATTCAAAGGCATCAGCTGTAAGGCCATGGTAACTCTTCAGATGGCTCTGCTCTATGCATTATTTGAATCCTTCTTAGCCGGAACCAGCAATTGGAGTTTTATCTGGGTATACAAATGGTGGGGTGTATGGCCTGTATTCATTACAACCTACGTTCCATTCTTCTTGGCAGCAAACTATGTACCAGATTGGCCAGCAAAGAAAAGAACCACTTTCCTCGTTGGCATTTGGGGCTTGGTAGCGATTCTTCTTATCACACTTATTCCACTTGGAATTATTTAAAACTAATAAAGGCGTAGAGATTTTCTCTACGCCTTTTCTTTATTCCTGCACAGAACTTCGTTCTAACATCTTAAGCACAGATGCAATTGGTACAATCAACATCCCACAAAAGAAATTTCCAATTCCATGCATTATATCAAACGGAAATCCCGATGCAATCCACGCTAATGTCTGTTCAAAACTCAAGCCAAACATAATCGCTTGTGCTGGTGCATATAGAATTCCAAATCCGAATCCATGCAATGCACATACTATCATATAAATAACTGGTGCAATTTTCCTCGGCATATTCTTCGGAAGGAGCATTGTCACACCCCAAAGAATTGTCCATATATAAAGATACGGAACCCACCATGTGTTAAAGCCACCTAACGCTCCATTCAAAAATACATATACATAAATAGGATATAATGCTTTTCTTCTATA
>JAZKYR010000022.1:0-2719 GCA_045612245.1 Agathobacter sp. | reverse complement strand
CTTAGCTGGTTTTGCCGTAGGTGTTGTTGACAAAAAAGACATCATCACTGGTGCAAACTTAAAAGATGGCGACGTTATCATCGGTATGGCTTCTACAGGTGTTCATTCAAATGGTTTCTCATTGGTACGTAAAATCTTCAACATGGACAAAGAAACCCTTGATACATACTATGATGAATTAGGAACTACTCTTGGTGAAGCTCTTATTGCTCCAACAAGAATTTATGTAAAAGCACTTAAAGCTGTTAAAAACGCTGGTGTTACTGTAAAAGCATGTAGCCATATCACAGGTGGCGGCTTCCAGGAAAACGTTCCACGTATGCTTCCAGAAGGAAAGCATGCTGTAATTGAAAAGAACAGCTACGAAGTACCAGCTTTATTTAAACTCATGGCTGAAAAAGGTAATGTAGAAGAAGAAATGATGTACAATACTTACAACATGGGTATTGGTATGATGGTTTGTGTAGATCCAGCAGACGTAGAAACAGCTATGGAAGCTATGAGAAGTGCAGGCGATACACCATACGTAATCGGTAAGATTGTAGACGGCGAAAAAGGAGTTACATTATGCTAAAAGTAGCAGTTTGTGTATCTGGTGGTGGTACCAATTTACAGGCGATTATCGATGCTGTAGAAAGTGGTGTTATCACAAATACAGAAATTTCTGTAGTCATTAGTAACAACAAAAATGCATATGCTTTGGAACGTGCGAAAAATCATAATATTGAAGGAATTTGTATTTCTCCAAAGGATTATGAAACTCGCGGCGAATTTAACAAAGCATTTTTAGAAAAATTGGATTCTTACGAAGTTGACCTTGTAGTACTTGCAGGCTTCCTTGTAGTGATTCCACCAGAAATGATTGCGAAGTATCGTAATCGTATTATCAATGTACATCCATCCCTTATTCCATCTTTCTGTGGAACAGGCTTTTATGGCTTGAAGGTTCACGAAGGTGCATTGGAAAGAGGTGTTAAAGTGACAGGTGCTACTGTGCATTTCGTAGATGAAGGCACAGATACAGGCCCTATCATTTTACAGAAGGCAGTAGAAGTTTTAGATGGAGATACTCCGGAAATTTTACAGCGTCGTGTTATGGAACAGGCAGAATGGATTATTTTGCCACAGGCGATTGACATGATTGCAAATGGAAAGGTGAAATAACATGAAAGTTTTAATCGTAGGAAGCGGCGGAAGAGAACATGCTATCGCGACAGCAGTAGCAAAGAGCTCTCGAGTAGATAAAATTTACTGTGCACCAGGCAATGCTGGTATCGCAGGAATTGCAGAATGTGTAAACATTGGTGCAATGGAATTTGATAAATTAGTTGCTTTTGCAAAAGAAAATGCTATCGACTTCACAATCATTGGTATGGATGACCCATTGGTAGGTGGTGTAGTAGATGCTTTCGAAGCAGAAGGATTAAAAGTATTTGGACCACGTAAAAATGCAGCTATCTTAGAAGGCTCAAAAGCATTCTCTAAGGATTTGATGAAAAAATACAATATCCCAACAGCTGCTTATGAAAACTTCGATGATCCAGAAAAAGCAATTGAATATTTAAAAACAGCTAAGATGCCTATCGTACTTAAAGCAGATGGTCTTGCGCTTGGTAAAGGTGTTCTTATCTGCAATACTTTAGAAGAAGCTCTTGATGGCGTAAAAGAAATCATGGAAGATAAGAAATTCGGTACTGCCGGTAACACAATGGTAGTAGAAGAATTTATGACAGGTCGTGAAGTCTCTGTACTTTCTTTCGTAGACGGAAAGACAATCCAGATTATGTCTTCTGCACAGGATCATAAACGTGCAAAAGACGGTGACCAGGGATTAAACACAGGTGGTATGGGAACATTCTCACCAAGCCCATTCTATACAGAAGAAGTAGATGAATTCTGTAAAAAGTATATTTATCAGGCAACTGTAGATGCTATGGCAGCAGAAGGACGTGAGTTTAAGGGCGTTATCTTCTTTGGTCTTATGCTTACACCAGACGGACCAAGAGTATTAGAATACAATGCTCGTTTTGGTGATCCAGAAACACAGGTAGTATTACCACGTTTGAAAAATGACATCATTGATGTTATGGAAGCATGTGTAGATGGCACACTTGATCAGATTAACTTAGAATTTGAAGATAAAGCAAATGTATGTGTAGTATTAGCATCAGACGGATACCCACTCGCATATGAAAAAGGTCTTCCAATTACAGGTTTTGAAAACTTTGAAGGAAAAGATGATTACTTCTGTTTCCATGCAGGAACCAAATTTGATGAAAACGGAAACATCGTAACAAACGGTGGACGTGTTCTTGGTATTACAGCAACAGGCGCGGACTTGAAAGAAGCAAGAGCAAAAGCGTATGCTGCGACAGAATGGATTCACTTTGACAACAAATATATGCGTTCTGATATCGGTAAAGCAATCGATGAAGCATAAAAAATAAATAATAACAAGCTGTCTGCAGATAGAAATCTGTGGGCAGCTTTTATTTAGTTTTTTGAGAATTATGTCACGTGATAAATGGGATGTAAATTCTTCTCAATAAGAAAACCGAAATTTTCTAAAAGCGCACGATTTGCGCATCTTATTTTTCATGTCTGACAAAAGGTTTTACAATTTGTATCGGTTTGTCCGTGTGCATAAAGACACCTTCATGATGATTTCTTAGTTTCTCTTATGTGGACAGAATTATAAAATGTCATATGCCATGCAACT
>JAZKYR010000021.1:0-4352 GCA_045612245.1 Agathobacter sp. | reverse complement strand
CGTTACTTAATGAGTAGCCTTTGTGGCTACGAATTTAGTAACGTGACTAGGTCGCTAAGAGCGAAAGTCGTGTCCGCTTTTTATATATTACAGCATCCGCTTTTCGTAGTATTTTCATAAACTCACTTACTGAGCTAAATCGTTATTTTACTTTTCTACGTGCTGGATTGATGTATTTTTCTTCACAGTATTTGCAACGATATACTTCTTTTACTTCGTCTGTTAACTGGAATACCTGATCAAGTTCCTGTTCAATAGAAGTGATACATCTAGGGTTTTTACATTTGATTACATTCTTTACTTCGGTAGGAAGTGTGAGCGCTCTCTTTTCTACGATTTTATCGCCTTTGATTACGTTTACTGTAATGTTGTGATCGATAAAACCTAAGATATCCAAATCAAGAGCTTCTACTGGACATTCTACTTTGATGATGTCCTTTTTACCCATTTTGTTGCTCTTTGCATTTTTGATAATTGCAACAGTACAATCCAACTGGTCTAATTTTAAATCATGATAAATCTGAAGGCTCATACCTGCCTGAATGTGGTCTAATACGAAACCTTCGTTAATTCCGCTAATATTCAACATATGCTTATACCTCGATTCCTAAAAGTGTCAAAATCAGGGCCATACGAACATATACGCCGTACTGAGCCTGTTTGAAATATACTGCTCTTGGGTCATCATCTACTTCTACTGCGATTTCATTTACACGTGGAAGTGGATGAAGCACAAGCATATCTTCTTTTGCCATAGCCATTTTTGTTTTGTTTAAAACGTAGAAGTCTTTTAAACGAATATAATCTTCTTCGTTGAAGAAACGTTCTTTCTGTACACGAGTCATGTAAAGAGCGTCTAATTCACCGATAGCGTCTTCCAAACGTTCTACTTCTTTATATTCTATTCCATGAGCCTTTAATACATCTTCACGAATGTATTCTGGAACACGGAGTTCTTCTGGAGAGATGAGAACAAATTTTACATTTTCATAACGTACAAGTGCATGAATTAAAGAATGTACTGTACGACCAAATTTTAAGTCACCACACAAACCGATTGTGATATTATCAAGTCTTCCTTTTAAGGAACGAATGGTAAGAAGGTCTGTAAGTGTCTGGGTTGGATGCTGATGTCCACCATCACCTGCATTGATAACAGGAATTTCTGATTTTGAAGCAGCTACTAAAGCAGCACCTTCCTTTGGATGACGAATTGCACAAATATCAGCATAGCTCGAAATAACACGAACTGTATCCGAAACACTTTCTCCTTTTGCAGCTGAAGAAGAATCTGCACCAGCAAATCCCAAAACAGATCCACCAAGATTTAACATTGCTGCTTCAAAGGAAAGTCTTGTTCTTGTACTTGGTTCATAGAAACAAGTAGCAAGTTTCTTTCTCTTACAACTTTCTGCGTATTTATCTGGATTATTTTCGATATCATTTGCAAGGTCTAAAAGCTTGTCCAACTCTTCTACCGAAAAATCCAATGGACTAATTAAATGTCTCATTCTCTTCCTCCTAATTTTACACAAATTTTTTCTATTGTATCGCACTCAAATACAGATTTCAAGAAAAAAATATTGCTTTTTGAAACTTTTATCGTACAATTAAATCAAAAAGAAAAGAGGTACTAAAAATGGCTGAAACTAGAACGAATGATATCCACGTAGATATGGACACAACTCCAGTATACACCGAAAGAAAACGCCTTTTATTCTTCGGACTTCCATTTACATTTACAAAATATACAATCTCTCCATCCTTGCTCACTATTTCGCAGGGACTTCTTAATACAACCGAAGATGATTGCTATATGTACAAGATTCAGGATGTGAAACTGAACAAAACTTTACTTGAACGTATCTTTGGCCTTGCTACTATCACTTGCTATGCAGGCGACGTAACACACCGCGAAGTGAAATTAGAACATATCAAAAATGCCAACGAAATCAAAGCATATTTACTTCGAACTTCGGAAGAAGCTCGTATCAAACGTCGCACTTTAAGTACAATTGATATTAGTGCACATGACTGCGACGGCATCGACGAAGCAGAAGATATTACAGATACATTCTAAAAAACAAACCCGGACACTTGTCCGGGTTTTCTTTTCTAGCACGGCCTTCCACAACAACACATGTTGCAGAATAAATTAAGTAATATCATGCGAAGGCACCAGCTTTGTCCTGAATATGGACGCTCGTATCCACTTCCCATAGTCGTATACCAGGTTCCACCATATTCCAAATTCTGCTGGAACTGACGATACTGAATGTTGCTTGGCTCTAATTCTACTGCGCGGCGAATATGTTCAAGCGCTGTAGCGGTATTTCCTACACGCTGATTTACGACTGCACTATAGTAGTACCAACGTCCATTTCTTTCACTGAAAGGAATATCATTTAACACATTCATAGCTTCTCTATAGTAGCCATTTCGAATATAATTTGCCGCAGCCTGAAGTCTGCTATTTTCTTCTTGATAAGTATTTCTTCCACTGTAATAGCTTCCGAAACCGCCGAAATCACCGTAGGCATTGCCACCATAGGCTCCATCATAACCTGTGCCTTGCTGCTTTTCCTTCATAATCTGGTCATACGCCTGCTGCACCTGTTTGAATCGCTCCTCAGCAGCTGCCTTGTTTGGATTATTCACATTCGCATCTGGGTGATACTTTCTACTTAAACTTCTATATGCTTTTTTTATCTCTTCATCCGAGGCACCACGGCTTATCCCCAGCACCTGATATGGATCTGTCATTATTTTGTCCTCTTCTTCTTTTTCAGCTGGATGTATTCGTACTTCGTCCACACCCCTGAATATATAATATTTCGTAAAATATCTGCATGCAATATGATTGGAAGTCTCTCAAAGGATTTTGCACACTCAGACATCATACTTGTCATCATCAATCTCGTCAAGGTCTCAAAATCCTGTGGATTATCTTTTTTCAACTTGCGAAGGGGATTGTAAGCATTTTTTCGCTCATCCTTATCCACATCCTCATAGGCATCCATAAGATAAATAAATTTCCCCATATAGTATCCCAAGGTCTTAAGCTCGTGATACCATTCATCTTCTTTCCAAGCAAAGACTTCTCCTAGCATTTCTCCTGTCAAACCAGCTACCAAGTCAATATTGGTTTCTCCTGACTTTTCATACTCTGCAAGCTTTCTCATGTAGTCCTCTATTGCCTTTGTCTGTCTTGGATAGCATTCCGCAAACTTCTCATAATCCTTGCGAATGACATACGCCGCATGGCGCTTAGAAAGTTTCTTTTCGTCCTTCCAGTCATCCACCAGATTGTGATATGCCAGCATCACATTGATAGCTGCACAATAATCCGACACTTCATTTTCATATGCCGTCTGCTTCTTCGTAGGATGAATCATGCAGGTAAAATCATAGCTCCATCTTTTCGGTTCATAAAGTCCTGTCAATAGCAACTCCATAAAAGTCATATCGTAACTTAATAGCACCTGACCCTTTTTGCCACAATGACTTTTAAGAGTCTGACAAAGACCACAATAATAAGACTGATATATTTTTTGATTTTCCTCAGATAACTCTGATTTATTTACATTGATATAACCAAACATATGGCCTCCGAACTATGAACGTCTTACAAATTCCTCACGACATTTTGGACAGGTGATACAAATCTTACCACGTCCCTTTGGCACACGTACTTTCTGATGGCACATTGGACAACGGAAGAAACGATAGATTTTTCTCTGTTCCCATTCTTTTTTCCATTTATTCTTTTTGATATTAAAGTCATAGCGCATATTGCAGAACTTCTGATTTTCCATAGAACGCTTTGGAATGTTTCTAGAGAAAATACGGAAGTACATATATACCAAAATCGCAATTGCGAGCCAGTAAATAGGTGCCCATTTTATAAAAAGGGATAATACGAAGAGGATAATTACCACAATATTTAAAAACTGTGATAACTGATCTACTCCATTTCTACCCTGCATGAAATACATGAATTTTTGTTTGAGATTATGTAACATTTATCTTACGACCTTCCTTTTCATCATCTTCTTAGAATCTTACATGGGAAAATTGGTAGCGTCAATGGAGTTATTGTCTTTTAAGGAAGAATTTAGAATTAGTTTAGAAATAAAAACACGCCCCTGTGTATCCACAGGAACGTCATTTCTTTCTTATTAGCAGGACGATAAGCCGGGTTATGTCGTTGAGTGATCATCTATCTAGGACGACTGTTACCAGCCGCCTCAAGCGACCTACCTAAAGCTAGCGGGCCACGTCATTGCTTTGTTTCGGTCTTGCTTCGAATGGGGTTTACATGTGCCCTCTCTGTTACCAGCGAGGCGGTAGTC
>JAZKYR010000020.1:0-29492 GCA_045612245.1 Agathobacter sp. | reverse complement strand
TTAATGTAACGTTTACCTGTTACAACGTTTTTCAAATATAATTTCGCAAATTCAATCTGTTTTGGTGAGTCTTCTACAGATTTTTTGTAACCAAGTTCGATAAGTACCCAGTCATAAAGTGGTCTGTGATCTTCGAATTCTAAAGTACAAATTGAATGTGTAATACCTTCTACTGCATCTTCGATTGGATGTGCAAAGTCATACATTGGATAAATGCACCATTTATCCCCAGCACTGTGGTGTGTCATATGAGCCACACGGTAAATAACTGGGTCACGCATGTTGATATTTGATGATGCCATATCGATGCGAGCACGGAGAACCTTGCTTCCGTCTTCGAATTCACCATCTTTCATACGAGTGAAAAGGTCTAAGTTTTCTTCTACACTACGTTTTGAATATGGGTCTTCCTTACCTGGTTCTGTAAGGGTACCACGGTATTCACGGATTTCTTCTGCAGTAAGGTCTGATACATATGCCTTACCCTTTTTGATAAGTTCAATTGCACCTTCGTACATTTTGTCAAAGTATTCAGATGCAAAGTAAAGTCTATCTTCAAAATCAGCACCAAGCCATTCTACGTCGGCTTTGATGGATTCTACGAATTCGATTTTTTCTTTTGTTGGATTTGTATCATCAAAACGAAGGTTGAATTTTCCGCCATATTTCTGAGCCAAACCATGGTTAATAAGAATAGCCTTTGCATGTCCAATGTGAAGATATCCATTTGGTTCTGGTGGGAATCTGGTACAGATACTATCACAATGTCCTTCTGCTAAATCCTTTTCTATAATATTTTCAATGAAATTCTTCGAAACTACTGCTTCATTTTCCATAATCTATTTCCTCCTAATGCCACTCTTGGCGAAATAACATTATATCACTAATTATGCGTATGTGTAAAGAGATGATCCTGACAATATTCCTTATTTCCCGTGCATTTTGAGCAGTAACGGAAACTTAAATTAGGGTCATCATTTTCTGTACGACCACAAATCGCACATTTATGTCTGGCACTGCCCGCTCCAGCCTTTGGCACACTCGCCATTTGTCTACGAAACTCTGTCTGAGTTTTCTTCTGTTTTCTGGTAAGACGAATCTTAGAGAAGTGGAAAAACAAAAACAAGTTCAAAAGTGCCACAATAATCTGAGAACCATATACAAACATATACAAAAGTCCTACTGCTACACTATATGCTGCGCCAAATGAGAAGTATTGGTAAAGCTGGTAAATAAGGCCTACGATGTAGATAAGGAACATCCATTTCATCTTAACTGGGAATAAAAAGCTAAGATATACTGTGCCCTCAGGAATGCAAAGAGCCAATGCCATAAAAATGGTAAAAAGCATCTCATAGTTCGTCAAACGTACACTAACGCCTTGTCCTAAAAGGAGCAAGGTAATCACATATACCAAAATTCCACCAAGAAGATTGAGAATCATACCACCCACTAAATACACATTCATGCGAAACGTTCCAAGCATCTGTTCCAAACTCTGTGCCATACTAAATACACAGTACAAGAAAATCAGAGAAATAAAGCTACCGCCATCTGCACAGAACACCCAGGTCACAAGTCTCCAAACCTGTCCATGCAAAATCGCATCCATAGAGAATCCCAAAAGACCCGATACATTGACAGAAAGCATATTTAAAACTAAACCGACACAGTATGCTAAAATCAAATATTTCTGAAGATTATATACCGCATACTTGCCAAATTTCTTGTGTAATTTATCCATTAAATTCATACTAAAAAACTTCCTTTTTTGATTTTAATTTGTGCTTACGCATATAAATTTATTATAAATATTGAATATGTTCTTTGTCAACGAAGAGGCTTGATTTCATATAAAATTTATAATATTATGATTGTATACAAATGATTGGAGGACAACTTATGCATCTCTTTATCGAAAACATGGAATTAATTCTCGTATACATTGTAGAAATTTGTACCATTGCATTAGAAATGTTTGGTATTGCAGTACTTGTTTTCACTGCTGTAAAATGTTTCATTCAGTGGCTCAAACGTGACCACCATCGCTTACGCCTTGACCTTGCTGAAGGCATTGCACTCTCTCTTGAATTTAAGATGGGTAGCGAGGTGCTTCGTACCGTAGTGGTTCGTGATTGGGAAGAACTCGGAATCCTCGGTGCAGTTATTTTACTCCGCGGACTTTTGACCTTCCTGATTCATTGGGAAATTAAAAATGAAGAAAATGCAATAGAAAATAAAAATCCGGAAAGCTAAGCCTTCCGGATTTTTTTATAACGATTTCAAATTATATCTATCTCTATACTTTCTGTACAACTTCTCGAAATCTTCCTTGTTGTCATATTTTACTGACTTAAGATATTCATGTGGTTCGTAAGTACCATGTTCTGCTTCAATAACTGCAACGGCGATATTTGAGCAGTGATCTGCTGCTCTTTCATAGCTGGTGAGCAAGTCATTGAATGCAAATCCAAGCTTAATCGTACATTCTTCCGCCTGGAGACGAAGAATGTGATTTCGCTTCATCTCATAAACAAGCTTATCAATTGCCTGCTCTAGTGGTTCTACCATAATTGCAAGTTCTGAGTTATTTGTTTCAAATGCTTCCGCAGTCATTTCTAAAAGTTCAAATGTCGCTTCATTTAAAACTTCAATTTCTTTCATTGCTTCTTCAGAAAACATTTGTTTTTTATCATACAATTCCTTTGCAACATACATCACATTTGTCGCATGGTCACCAATTCTTTCGAAATCATTGATAGTATGTAAAATTCTAGTTACATGCTTCGAATCTGTATCTGAAATACCCAGTTTTGTGATTTTCATCATGTATGTACCCAGCTGATCTTCATAATGGTCCAATTTGCGTTCCATTTTATGAATCTTAGACGCAGTTTCTTCGGTATAGTTTCCTAACATACCTGCAGCACGCTTAAACGCTTTATGAGACAAATGACACATCTGTACTACTGCATCATTGGAATCCTTAATCGCTAAAGCCGGCATAGCAAAAAGTCTTTCGTCCAATACCAAGTCTGGTTCTTTTTCGCCTTCTACTTCTGGATAAACCTTGTTTGCAATCCACTCTAACTGTTTTGTAAATGGAAGTAAAATCAAAGTAGTAAATACGTTGAAAATACTATGCATTACCGCAATCATAAATGGTGTGATTGTCAGCTTAAGGGCTGCTGCATCAAACACATAACTTGCAATACATAAAGGAATCAAACAAATAGTAGTTCCAATAATATTGAAAGATAAATGTACTACTGCTACTTTTTTCGCATTTCTATTTACACCAATACTAGATAATACTGCTGTCACACAGGTACCAATGTTCTGTCCCATGATAATAGGAAGTGCCATACCATAAGTAACGCCACCGGTCATAGAAAGCGCCTGCAAAATAGCTACAGATGCTGCAGAACTCTGGATAATACCAGTAAATCCTGCACCTACCAATACTGCAAGGATAGGATTTTCAAATGCAGTAAGAAGGCTTGCAAATTCTGGCATATCTGCAAGTGGTTTCATCGCATCTGACATAAAAGTCATACCCGACATAAGCACCGCAAAACCTACTAATACATTGCCTAAGCTCTGTCTCTTCTGCTCCTTGCTGGCCATAATCATTACTACACCAACTAATGCAAAAATTGGTGCAAAATTAGCTGGTTTCAGAAGATTTACCCATAAAATGTCACTATCAATACCAGCTAAACTTAAAATCCAGGCAGTAAGGGTTGTACCGATGTTTGATCCCATCAATACTCCAATCGTCTGGCCAAACTCTAACATTCCCGAATTTACAAGACCTACCAGCATAACCGTAACCGCTGAGGATGACTGCACTGCAATTGTAAGCAATGCACCAAAAATCAGCGCAAAAAATTTGTTCTTTGTGATTGTACCAAGATATTTTTCAATTTTACCGTCAGAGCTTTTCTCTAACCCATCTGACATGACATTCATACCATATAGGAAAAAAGCAAGTCCTCCAACCAATTTAATGAAAGAATAGATATCCATCCTGTCATTTTCCTCCTATTAAAAAACCGTTTGTCTCAAAAAAATATGGGGACTCTCACTTTGAAAGCCCCCATGCTGGTAAGTATAACCTTATTTCCTAAAATTTTCAAGTAAAATCCATTTATTTGAAAGCAGTTTCATTGTTTATTACACTTGTGCTATGGATAAACAAAACATCCTGTTTATCAAAAGCAACGTAATTTCCTATCATTCCCTCATTTAAATAGCGGGCATCAAATACTGTAATTTTTGCATATCCCTCTACCAAAAGAGGCACTAAACTGCTTCCAAAAGAATCACGAAATACGACTAACTCCTTATCTGTAGTAGCATTTGGATTTTCTATCGTAATCACCGCTAAGGATCCTGATAAGAACATTTCATAAGGATCACGGCCCATAGCCTTGTCCATGCTATACATCGGAATTTCTTTTCCATTTTCATGATTTATAATTGTACAAGCTCTAAACAGTTCATTGTCTAAATAGCTCAACGCATCTGGGGCAATTGGCAATCCCAACTGTCCGTAATACACGCCATAAAATGATGTATCCATGGAAACCTTCTTATACTCTGCTTCCAAATTCACGCCCATCTTACTGCCCAGCCTCTGTGCTACATCTAGAATACATTCCTGTCTCCAATGTGTGTCTGTATAATAGAAATCATCCACGCTCAGCAAATCCGATATCTCAATATAAGTCATATTGGAAAGGCCTTTTCCCATATATTCATACATTTTTATATAGTCATAGGCAAGAAAACCATTTTCTTTTGCAAGGAAGTAATTCTTATCCGGAATAATAGAATAATACGCCTTTGCATCGGATTCTTTGATATATTTTTCATAAATACTCTGATATTTGCGGATTGCATTATCCATTGCTTTGTTTGACAAAGGATAATCTATTTTGCTTACATATCCATCTACCATATATACATCATTATTATCCGACTGACCGAACACGTATAAATGCATCATGGATTTGACACTACGAAAAGTATCTCTTAACGGGAACTGATCAAGCGTATACTCTTCAAATTCCTGCATGAATTTTCCACTAAAAATGCTCTGAACACTTATTTCTGGAAGTTGATCCAATGGTCTTCTCTCTGTTGCTGAAAACTCGTCCGATGGCTTAATCCAAGCAAATAAGGATAAACCAAAGAACAAAACAGCAATAAATATTACATATCTTTTATTTCTCTTCTTATCCATCGTCTACCTCCTAAAATCTAAAGTATAAGAATGGATTAAAAGATCCATCTACTAAATATGCAGTAACCACAACCAAAAAAATCACCATGACAAGAGGCTCTACTGCTGTAATCACAATTTTACCAAACTTGTTTTTCATAATTCTTTCCACTAAAAGTTTAGGAAGTGGTGTCGCACCAATTATCGCCAACAAGAACACGTTTGTATAACTGCTCAAATAGTATCTGGTGGCGCCTGTTAGCAATGGTTCTCCCGCAAATCCAAACATGGCTTTGATGTGTGCTACAGCATCCGCCAAACTTGCGGCATCAAAAATCACAAAACTGATTACACCTAACACTAAGATATACAAGTGACCAATCACCTTGTATTTTTCTAACCATTTCAGCAGAAAACCTTTTTCCAGCATCAGTAATATGCCAAAATATACGCCCCAGATTACGAAATTCCACTCTGCGCCATGCCAAAGACCTGTCAGCATCCATACTACAAATATATTGAAAAAGTGACGTGGTACGGAGCATCTACTTCCACCTAATGGAATATAGACATAATCTCTAAACCAGGTTCCCAGTGACATATGCCATCTGCGCCAGAATTCGGTTGCGCTCTTGGAAATAAATGGGTAATTGAAGTTTTCTATAAACTGAAAACCTAACATACTACCCAACCCAATTGCCATATCACTATAACCTGAGAAATCAAAATAAATCTGTAATGAAACGGCAATCGCATACGTCCAATAAAAAATTACTGATTTTTCATCGGTTGCCTTAAAAGTTGCACAATATTCACCAAGGACATTTGCAATTAAAATTTTCTTCCCTAATCCAAGACAGAATCTACGAATGCCATAAGCAATACGTCTAAAGGTTATGCTTCTTTCCTTTAACTGCTGCTCTACGTCTGAATAACGCACAATTGGTCCCGCAATAAGCTGCGGAAACATGGTAATGTAAGTTGCTAATATTACCAAATTCTTTTGCGCTGCTACTTTTCCCCAGTATACGTCTATAATGTAGCTTACCAGCTGGAAAGTATAAAAACTAATTCCAATTGGAAGCACCACATTTAAGAGTGGCAGGGAAATTCCAGTAACAGCACTGAAATTTTCAATAAAGAAATTCGCATACTTAAAATAAGCAAGGAAGCCAAAACTTACCATCAAAGCAAGTATCATACATACTTTTGCCCATTTTGTTCCGCGAAACTTTTCGATCAAAATACCAAATACATATCCTAGTCCAATAGATGCCATCATCAAAAACACATAGGATGGTTCACCCCACCCATAAAAAACAAGGCTTGCTAAAAGCAAGACCATGTTTTTTGCTGGTTTAGGAACCGGATAATATGCAATTAGTACCACCGGTAAAAAATAATATAAAAACGGTATACTAGAAAATAACATTAAATATTCCTTCTAAATTATTCTGCAAGATTTTCTTCTACTGAGAATACTGCTGCATCACCGTAAACGTTTGTGATTGAAGTTTTGAATGCATCAATAACCTGTCCGTTACCAAATGCAGATACTACATATTCACCATTTACTGTTACGATGATAAGTTTTTCTGGGAAACCACACATCCACTGGTTGTTAAGTGTAGCATCTTTGATTCCTGCGATAACAGTTTCAACATTTGCTTTATCTGCTACATGGTAAGCTGCAGATGAGAAGTTGTTTGCCATCATCATGTTCATCACATTTGCTACATCATCTGTCATATCGATTGCATCTGTTGGAATACAGAAAGATACAGATAATGCTTCTTTTGCATCTACTAAAGAAACATCACATTTTCCAGGTGCATCCATTACAACAAGTTCGAAGTTTTCAAGGTTACCACCACCAACTGGGAACTGTAAATCTTCACCAGCTGTTTTTGTGTAATCTGTCCATACTTCTGTAAGAAGTCCTGTTGCATCCTTAATTTCTTTGCCAGCAGCGCCGCTGCCTGAGTTACCACATGCTACACATGTAAATGTCATTGCTACTGCGAGTAAAAGTGTTACTAATTTTTTCATCGTAAAAATCTCCTTTTAGTTTGCCTTTTCTAATCGAATTTTCCAGCCTGCTTCTTCTTTTTCTATCACATAAAAGTATTCTTGCTCTTCCGTTGTAATAGTACAAAGGGCCTTTTCTTCCTCACCCATATACCAGTACACTACGGAACCTTTTGAAAGATTCATTTCCTTGACAGCATTAGCATCTGCATCACTTTCCAATTCCATGCACAAATTCCCTTTCGTTACCTGAAGATGCGCATCCGCATTCACCTGTAACTCAAGCGGGATAGTTTCCTGGATGGATTCATGGGCATATGTAAACCACAAAAATATTTTGTGAATACATCCTGTACCACATCCTCAGCATCCTCTTTACTCTTCAAATAAGAAAAAGACAAACGATACAACATATCCGCGTACTGACCATATGCAATTTCAAAACTCAATCTGTCGTTTTTAAACGGATTCAAAACTCATCCTCCTAATAGTAAAACGAATGTGAGGTCTAAATGGTCACATTTTTTAGTAAAATTTTTTTAATATTTTTTCAAACTCGCCTACAAGCTCTTCTCTCCCATAAACAGCAACTACATAATCTTCCTGGATTCCTACAACCAAAACCTTCTCTGGCACTTCTCCATGCCATTCATTGCCTGTAATCTGCTGTTTCATTTCTTTTATAAATAATTCCTGATTTTTGGCATCTGTTAAATGGAATGCACATGCTGTAAAACGTGCAGCATTATATAAATCAATTATAGTCGCTGCATCATCAATTCCAGATATCTGGGCTTCTGGTACACAATACATTTTCACCAAATCATCAGCCTGGCTTAAATCATATTTTGCAGGTGCTCCCATGGCCGGATCACTATAGTGTCCACCCATTACATCAAGCACAATCTCATCAAAGTCCATCCATATCTTTAACAAAAGATCTGTTGCATCTATAATCTTGATTTCTTCTTCTGATTCTGGCACTTGCACATTTTCTCCTTGCTTATCTCCACATGCAACGCAAAAAAACACCACTGAAATCATCATAACCAAAATACACATTATTTTTTTCATATAAAATTCTCCTATACAACCATAATGACCGTTCGGTTATCATATCATACACTCCGTTTTTTGTCTATGAACCCTCGTTTGTTAGCACTCTCATCCAAAGAGTGCTAATTTTGTATTGACTTTTGAAATTGATAGAGATATCATCTAATACAGATGACAAATTTCTATATGACAAAAAAGGAGTACTACAATTATGGCAAACAAACATGGAAGCTTGTCAATTGACAGCGAAAATCTATTTCCGATTATCAAAAAATGGTTATATTCAGACCATGATATTTTCTATCGCGAACTTATTTCAAATGGATGCGATGCGATTACTAAATTAAAGAAATTAGATATGATGGGAGAATATTCTCTTCCTGCAGATTACCAGGCTAAAATCGAGGTTATCGTAAGTCCTGAAGATAAAACAATTAAATTTATCGATAATGGTCTCGGTATGACTGCTGACGAAGTAGAAGAATATATCACAAAAATTGCATTCTCTGGTGCAACAGATTTTATTGAAAAATATAAAGATAAATCAAACGATGATCAGATTATCGGACATTTCGGTCTCGGCTTCTATTCTGCATTTATGGTAGCAGACGAAGTAACTATCGACACACTTTCTTATAAAGAAGGAGCTTCTGCTGTTCACTGGTCGTGTGACGGCGGTACCGAATATGATATGTCCGACTGTGACAAAACAACAATCGGTACAGAAATCACTTTATATTTAAATGAAGATAGTCTTGCTTTCGCAAACGAATACCGTGCGCGTGAAGTAATCCAGAAATACTGTTCTTTCATGCCTACAGAAATTTATTTAAGCAAGGCAAATGAAGAAATCAAGAAAGATGAAGATGGAAATGAAATCCCTCCTGTGGCACTGAACGATGTTCATCCATTGTGGGCAAAGAATCCAAGCGAATGCACAGAGGAAGAATATAAAGAGTTTTACCGCAATGTTTTCATGGATTATAAGGAACCACTCTTCTGGATTCACTTAAATATGGACTATCCATTTAACTTAAAAGGTATCCTCTACTTCCCTAAGATTAGCAACGAATATGATTCTATCGAAGGAACCATTAAACTTTATAACAACCAGGTATTCATCGCAGATAATATCAAGGAAGTTATTCCAGAATTCCTAATGCTGTTAAAAGGTGTAATCGATTGTCCAGATCTTCCACTGAACGTTTCTCGTAGTGCTTTACAGAACGACGGATTCGTGAAGAAGATTTCAGAATACATTACCAAAAAAGTTGCGGATAAACTTATCGGTATGTGTAAAACAGAAAAAGAAACCTATGAAAAATACTGGGATGACATCAGCCCATTTATCAAATTTGGTTGCTTAAAAGATGAAAAATTCTGTGATAAGATGAATGACTACATTCTCTTTAAAGATATCAACGATAAATATCAGACTTTACCAGAACTTCTCGCTCCTGTGGAAGCAGAAGTTGTCGATGAAGAAATGACAGATGATAGAAAAATCGTTTACTACGTAACAGATATCAATCAACAGGGACAGTACATTGCACTCTTCAAAGAACAGGACATGAATGCGGTTATCTTAAACCACAATATTGATACCTCTTTCATCTCACAGCTTGAAATAAGAAATCAAAATTACCGTTTCATGCGTATTGATGCCGATTTGACAGATTCTTTAAAGGATGGATCTACAGAAGACTTAACAGAAGCTACTGCTACTCTTTCCGAAGTATTCAAAAACACATTAAACAACGAAAAACTTACTGTAAAAGTAGAGAAGCTTAAAAATGACAGCATCGCATCCGTTATCACTCTTTCCGAAGAAGGACGTCGTATGCAGGATATGATGAAGATGTATGCTATGAACGGTTTAGGTGGTATGGACATAAATATGTTCGCAGCTGACCAGACTCTTACGCTCAATGCAAACAATGCATTAGTTCAGTATATTTTAGAAAACAAAGATGGTGAGCATGTACCTATGTTTGCAGAGCAGCTTTATGATTTGGCTCTTCTTAGTAATCAGCCGCTTTCAACAGAAGCGATGGCAAAATTCGTAAAGAGAAGCCAGGACATTATGATGTTAACGATTTAGATTAGAGTTTTAGTTTTCTATAACCTACGAAAAGACGCTTATATATTTTATAAAATTTGGACACAACTTTCGCTCGAATGCGGACTCGTTGCGCTACTAAACGCGCGACGACCAGCATCGCCGCTTGTTAAGTAGCGACGGCCGCATACGGTCCCATTTTATAAAATATATAAGCGTCTTTTCTTATCCTATGGATATCCCAAAACGCTAGTCCAATCCTGTTATTTCCATAGTTACCGGGCTTCTCCCTTATATTGTAATAATGCATTTTTCTCAGTAAGTGAAAAATTTTTAAAAAGTAAGAAAAGCGGATGCTGTATATTTACAAAATTGGACCCTTAACGGCCCGTCGTTACTTAATGAGTGGCAATTTTTTGTCACGAATTTAGTAACGTAACGAGGACGTTAGGAGCGAAAGTCGTGTCCAGATTTTGAAAATATACAGCATCCGCTTTTCGTAGTATTTAATAAACTCACTTACTGAGCTAACTCGTTACTTTTCGAAATGCATAGTCAACACCAATTGCAACTAAAATCGCAATCACAAATCCGCCTAACACATCGGTTGGGAAGTGTACGAAAAGGTATAATCTTGAAAATCCGATTAAAGTAGCTACGATTACAGCTGGAATACCGATTTTCTTATTGTTTAAAAATAATGCAACTGCTGCAACCATACTATTGATTGAGTGTCCAGAAGGGAACGAATGTCCATGTGGACGCGAAAGCAATAGGGTTACTGCTGTATCAATATCACAAGGTCTTGGTCTTGCAAAAATATTCTTTAAAATCAGATTTCCCAAAATAAAGGTACATAACATGGATAACAATAACTGTAAACCCATTTTACGATGTTTCTTAAGACACAAACAAATTACACCAATCGCAAGCCATACCCATCCATCATCTCCCAAAGAAGTGATAAACAACATGATTACATCTAAAATTGGATTATGTATGTCCTGTAGCGCATAAAGAATCGAAAATTCCCAATTCATACTCTTTTCCTCTTATTCTGTAAAATACTTTTCATAAATTTCAAAGAAACTATCTGTGGTAATCTTTCCAGAGGAATCCACTTTAATACTATCCCAAACTTTTTCATTCAGTTCGAACTGTGAAGTCTCAACAAGTTCAATATATTTATCATCAAACTGCTCTTTTCTTCTCTTTACAATAATATTTTCTTTATTTGCCTCAGTTAGTTCCTCGTCAAATTTTTCGATACACTTGATAAAATAATATCCATCCTCTGTTTTTATCATTCCCGACTGTTCGTCATTATCCAAACGAAAGGCTACTTTATCTACAGCCTCTGGATATTCTCCTCGAGCTAAGTTTTTCTCAATGGAGCCAGCCTCATTGTAGTTGCTGGCAACAGAGTCAAATTTTTCTCCACCTGCCAATTTCTGCTTTACTTTGAGTGCTACATCTTCATCTTTTACATAAATCTGCTGAATACGCATTACGCGAGCTTCATCATCACTTACTTCTTCGTTTACTCCCTGGGTCAAACTTCCATACAGCTTCTGTGCAATTGCATATCTTTCATAAAAAGACTTAAGTTTGCCCTTGTCCAGACCAATGTAGGAAATTTCTTCTCTACTAAGGGAATCATAATATTCGTCAGCTGCCTTGGCTACCTTATCCAATTCTTCCTCTGTCAGCGCAACACCCTGCTGCTCTGCCAACTGGCCCATACACATAATACTAGCCAGCTCGGATAAAGTCACATCCTTTACATATGCCTCTAAGGTACTATCTTCTTCCATCTTACTATAATCATATTCCCATAAATCAATTCCATAGGCATGACCTAGTATATTTTGATAGTTGCACAAGTACAGACGAGCTTCCTCTTTTGTACATTTGTTACCATTAATAGAAAATACATGTTTTCGGCCTACCGAATTTGTATTCCATACAAACTCTGTGTTTCCGATGGTGCACCCAGTCAAACAGCTTGATAATAACGCCAATACAAGGCACAAAGTTATTAATTTTCTTTTCATCTCTTATCCTTCTACAATCAAATATCTTCCACTTGGAAGTGCAAACACTTCACTTGCCTCTAAAATATCTTCATCTGTCATTCCGGCAATATCTGTTCCGGCTTCTTCGAAATATTCTTTCACTTCTCTGAAATTTTTACAAACTACTGCCATGCAGTCATCCAAGAATTCTTCTGCTTCTTCCAAGCTTTCAGCAACATTTTCAGGAAAAAGCTGACCCTGTTTTTCAAGAAATACTTCTAAAACTTCATCGTCATAATTATACATAGAATCATCCTCCTATTTGTTATGGCTAGTTTACCACAAATAAATATCAATTCCAATCTTTTTTAATTCCTGATATATCCTCGTAATCGGAAGCCCTACTACATTGTTGTAATCACCATCGATCTTTTCAATATAAATGGCACATTTGCCCTGAATTCCATAGCTTCCGGCTTTATCCATTGGCTCGCCTGTGGCAATATAGCGATCAATTTCCGCTTCACTCATCTTGTGCATCTTTACATCTGTTTTTTCATAAAAAACCAGTTCTCCCGCTCGACCACTTTTATCAATGAGTACCAAGGTTACGCCTGTAAACACACTGTGGGTATTACCGGAAAGCATGGTAAGCATACGTTTTGCGTCTGCTTCATCAACAGGTTTTCCCAGAATTTTCCCGTCATAAGCCACAACTGTATCCGCACCAATAACCAAAATATCCGATGGAGTTGTTATATCTTTATGCTCTTCTCCAAAAGAAGATACCATAGCAGCAACTTCTTCTGCTTTTTGTTTGGAAAGTTCCATCACCACTTCTTCCGGAACCGATTTAGTGATAACTTCTTCTCCCTGGGCCGGACAAATTTCAAATTCCAATCCAATCTGTTCTAAAAGTTCCTTTCTTCTAGGTGATTGAGATGCTAATATTATTTGACTCATGTTTTCTCCTTATGTCTAACAACGAATAACTTCGTTAAAGTAGAACGAATAGATGAGATTTTCTGTTTCGTCTATTGTGTGTTCTTTTGTTGAAAAGATACGGCTTAACGCTTTCGCATACAAATCTAACTGCTTTTGATAACGCGAAATCAATTCTTCCTGAGCACTCACTCGGTCGGTTTTATAATCCAATAATATGACTTTCCCTTCTTCCAGCCAGAAAACGTCAATAATTCCCTGTAAAAGCACTCCTTCGTGATCCATTACAAATGGTTTTTCTCGGAATAAATTACCACTCTTTTCTGCCTCTGCCATTCGAATTGCAACAGGCGATTGGAAGAATGCCAATAATTTCTCTTTGCTTATCAACTCATACTGTTCCTGACTTAACAAAGCTGGCACCATTCGGTCTAATTCTTGGTCTATAAAACTTTGAATTGCCGCTTTGGAGCGTCTATCTACCTCTAAGAATGCCGCAAAGTCCATACATTCCATCACGCGATGCACCGCAGTTCCTCGAAGTGCTCCACGATTTACCTCTTCTGCCCCACCTAATTGTAAAGGTTTTCTTTCCTCCAACAAAAAGTCTGGAACTTCCACAGCACCTTCCATACGGTCGTATTTTTCTACCATAGACTCATGCTTTAATTCCGACACCGAATACTTGCTCTTTCTGTTCATTTCCTGTTTATACGGATATTCAAAAGCAAATCGAGCTTTATAGGTTTCCACCAAAGCTTCATCTGCCGAACAAATCTGTTCTATGAGTTCTTCCCTATTCAAATCCATTTCTGCCATGCTCTCAGCCGTCTTAAGAATCAAGTCTGAGGCATCTACAAAACGAAACTTATACTTTTCTGGATAAGACAATACTGCAGGAGCTATCCAGTCTAAATAGGTTTTTGCTTTGACTCTTTGTGAAAAACTAAGAGTAGCCTTCGGATGCACGTTTCCTACAATAGCCTCATACAGTTTTTCCTGGCTCTTTACACTACCAGTCAAAATAAGTTTTTCTTTTGCACGAGTCATTGCAACGTATAAAACTCTCAGTTCTTCTCCAAGATTGTCTCTTCGTATACGTTCTGCAATTTCACTACGAACTAAGCATTTCCTCTTTACTCTTGGCGAAACCAGGACTTCATCCAAACCAAGTCCCATATCAGGATGAATCGCCATCTTTTCCCTGGAATCCTGTTCGTTGAATTTCTTAGAAACCCCGGCAACAAATACCACCGGAAATTCCAACCCCTTGCTTTTATGAATGGTCATCAAACGAACCACATCTTCATTTTCACCAATTACGTCAGCTTCTCCGAAATCCACCTCGTATTTTTGCAACTGATCAATGTAGCGAACAAAGTGGAACAAGCCCTTATAACTGGTTTTCTCATAACAAATCGCTTTTTCTATCAACATATCAAGGTTTGCCTTACGCTGCTTGCCAGCTGGCAATGCCTTTACATAATCACCATACCCAGATTCTTCCAAAACAATATCAATTAGCTGATGAATCGGTGTATCCGCCACTTTTCTGCGAAGATTCTGATATAACTTATAAAAATTATATAATTTCCCTTCCGTTGCCTTTTCCATATGAAGCATTGCTGCTTCCGCGAAACTACTAGTTTCTCTTTCGACAGAAATTTCTGCCAGCTCCTCATCCTCCAAACCTGCAATCGGAGACTTGAGAACTGCCGCCATCGGAATATCCTGATATGGATTATCTAAGATTTTCAGGAAACTAAGTACCGTCTGCACTTCAATTGCAGAAAAATAGCCGGTCGCAGTAGAAACATGTGCTGGGATTCCGTGCTCTCCTAATACGGAAACAAAATCATCTCCCCAGCCACTCAGGCTGCGAAGCAAAATAACAATATCTCTATTTCGTACGTTTAATTCTCGTTTTAGTTCTGTAATACGCTGTGCCACCATATGGGCTTCTAGCTGGCGTGCACTAAACTCTTCTTCCAAGCCAGTTTCCAGCTCATATAAAAGCACCTCGGCTTTCATGCCTTCTGCTTCAGGATAGTCTGCACCATAATAAAGAGCAGCCTCATCATCATATGCCACATTTCCTAGGTCTGTCGCCATAATTTTATAGAATATATCATTCGTAAAATCCAATACTTCTTTACGACTTCGGAAATTTTTGTGTAAATCAATACGCTGGTGTTTGCTCTCTTCCAAATCATAGGTAGCAAACTTCTCCATAAAGAGTTCCGGTCTCGCAAGACGGAAACGGTAGATACTCTGTTTCACATCTCCTACCATGAACATATTGCATTCGCCCAAGGATTCCCTGGAAATAGCACACATAATTTCTTCCTGCACCTGGTTGCTATCCTGATACTCATCAATGATGATTTCTTCAAACTGTGCTTTGAATTCCATCGAACTTGAACGGTGTTCTTTTGTCTCTTCATCGACTAAAATACGAAGCGCTGCATGCTCTACGTCAGAAAAATCCATAATGTG
This sequence comes from Agathobacter sp., assembly GCA_045612245.1. Taxonomy (GTDB): domain Bacteria; phylum Bacillota; class Clostridia; order Lachnospirales; family Lachnospiraceae; genus Roseburia. The sequence continues at coordinate 13,669 of JAZKYR010000020.1, read as the reverse complement.
CTTTTCTTTTTTCTTTTCCTCTAATGCCTCCATGAACACAAGTGTCAGATGTATCATTTCAGAAGCGAGTTTTCGCATTCTCTGCAACTGGTCAACTAGTTCCTCCAAAGACATCGCGAAATAGCGTTCCAGAATGTCTTTTAACTCTTCTTTTACGGCTTTTCTACCATTCGCAACAGCTTCCTTCTTCTCTACACTACCCTGGTATCCTCTGATAGCAGTCAGTTTCCCCATGGAATCCATTGCTTTTCTTACAAAAGTCTCTAGGTCTTCAAAGCCTTCAACCTCTTCTATTCCTTCAAAACCAAGCAAATCATCTGCAATATTCTGTGCATAATTAGAAAGTCCCGGTTCACTGAGCGCCATCTGTCGATAAAATTCCAACTGATTTGGCATATCAAGAAGAATATTTTTCACATAGTGGAAAATTCCTTGCATCAGTTCGGTTTCGAGCAATTCTTCTTTTGACTCTGCCATATATGGTTTTATCAGGGAATTTACCCATTCTTTTGGCCATGGATTACTCGCAGACTGAGAATAAATCTTTAAAATCATCTCTTTGACCGCTTTGTTGCTTCGTTTATCTGAATATGCATCAACCAGTTCTAAAAAACTTTCATTTCCAGTTTCCTTTGCATATTCCTGCTCGAAAACTTCATTTAACACATCCATTTCCAGAAGTTTGATTTCACCTGAATCTGCAATACGGAAGTTTGGCTCTATCCCAATTTCTTCAAAATGATTGCGCACGACAAAAAGACAGAAACTATCAATCGTAGTAATCTGTGCATTATGAAGCAAGGTCTGCTGTTTTCTTAAGTTTTCATCCTCTGGATATTCTTCGAGAAGCTTCTCTATCGCATTCCCAATACGTTCACGCATTTCTGCCGCTGCCGCCTTGGTAAAAGTCACTACCAAAAGCTTGTCGATATCCACCGGATTCTCTTTGTCTGTAATTTTCTTGATAATTCGTTCAACCAAAACCGCTGTTTTACCGGAACCTGCTGCTGCAGACACCAATATGTTTCGATTGCGATAATCAATTACCTTTTGTTGCTCCGCGGTCCACTGCATTTTCTGTCGCCATCCTATCAAACAATTCTTTTTTGTCTATCTTTTTCACTTTTCTTTCTTCATAGCCCTGAATTTTTAAGTCAAAACCACATACCGCTTTGTAAGGACAATATTTACAACTAGATTCTTGTCCTTCTCCTAAAGGAGAAACCTTGATATTGCCTTTGTAGATATCCTTACCAATCTTTACGATATTTCTATTTACATATTCCGAAAGGATATCAAATTCTTCTGCTGAAGCTACGGAAGAACGTACAGAAAGCTCTCCATTTTTCTTTAATTCCACAGGAATCACATCTGATTTTTGTTCAAATTCGTCATCCATTGCGCGATATACCGCTTCTTCCGAATTTACCAGTCCGTCTGGTTTTAATTCTTTCAAAATTGCATCATGTATATCCGCTTCCTGAATTTCTCCTGTGATTTCTACTACGGGATCATCGATATGATAGTAGAACAATCCACCTGGCACTATTTCTTTGGTACTATGCTTTTTCTTTTCCAATTCCATCGCTGCATTCATGTAAACCACCAGCTGCAGCTGTGTACCATAGTAGAGTTTCAATAAATCAAACTTGGTGCTTCCGGATTTGTAATCAATTACTTTTACGTATAACCGGTTGTCCTCCACACAAGTATCCAAGCGGTCAATTCGACCTCTTAATTGTATTTGATTTCCTTCCCCCAAATCAAAGGCCAATGCATCCAAATGATCTGCCCTTGAGAAGGACACTTCGAAATCATTTGGCACAAATCTTCCTTTTCGCACCTGGGTAGTAAGTGCCCAAACCGTCTGCTTAAAGATATGGTTCATTCGCTCTGCCATGTGTGCATTTTCTGCGGTGGCATAGATACTGAGGTTCGGATATGCCAAAACCGCCTCTTCCATTGCAGTCTGAGCAAAGGAATCCTTGGTATCCTCTGGAACCGTAAACCAGTCATACTCTGATTCAGCCAGTTTCTTACTATAAATCTCTATTGCTGTGTGATACAGATTTCCCATATCTACACTTTCAAATCCACTTTCTTCTCGCTCACGAAGTTTCAAACCATAAGACAGGAAGTGCGCATAGGCACATTTTGCAAAGTTTTCTAAACGGGTAACACTACCCTCAATATGTTTTCCATATACTGCCTCTGCAACCACCTGACTCATTGGATTGTGGTTATACTTATGGTAAAAGGCTTCCAAAATCGACTTGCTACTTTCTCGAATTTCTTCATCTTCACTTTCCATAAAGCATTTTGCCAATGCATACCATTCTGGAGTTCTTTCACCTGTAAGGAAATATTCACGTGCAGCCTTTGGAGTAGATATATCCAGCACCTGCTCCAGCTCTGCTATTTCCTTCACCTGCATATCTGGGAACATACGTAAAATAGTACGAACCAAATACGATGGACGAAGAGCCTTACCCTCGCTATCCACCCTGCTATAAGTCAAATACAGCTGATGCGATGGTTTTGTCATATTTAGGTAAAGATAAAACTTCTGAATAAAGGCCTGTTCTCGAACTCCAGGTGCTAATGTCATATCCGCAGCTTCCATTGCATCACGTTCATACTGCGATATAATTCCACCTTGGTTTAAAGACTTAGGAACTATACCTTCGTTTACACCTAAGAACAGTAAAACCTTAACATGATTTAATCTGGTACGTTCGATATCCCCAATCGTCACACTATCATATCCCGGTGGAAGAACTGCAACCTTAGCCACTTCAAAACCAGCATCCAAGATTTCTCCAAACTCCTTGATGGAGAGAACTTCTTCTCCCAGCACCTGTGAACATTTTTCGAACAGATCCATCACTACGCCAAAAATCTGGCCGTATTCCTTAGATTTTGCCTGTTCCCCCAAGGCAAGCAGTTCGTTTTCTCTCTCCCAAAGTAGCTTCTCCACTCCAAGAGCCACCATATATGCATAGAGAGACTGTATCATTTCTGCTACCGTAGCATCTTTCTTTGTACAGCCTTGCAATACTGGTTCAAATTCCATCATAAACGTTTGACGGATTTCATCCAGGCGAAGCAAATCATAAGCCTTTTCATTCTTTGGCATACGAAGCCATTTCTTGCTCCACATTTTCTTCCCGCGAATACCTGTCGCAAGCAAATAGTTTTCCAATTTATCAATGTCCTGCTCTTCCAATCCACAGTAACCACTGCGAAGCAATCGCATCACACTGTGATAAGAAAAATCGCTGTTTATGACTTCTAAGGTCGCGCGGATAAACTCTATAAATGGGTGAAACAGCACTTCCTTCGTGGTATCTAAAAAGTATGGAATATCATACTTTCTGCACACCTGCTCCACATAGTTTCCATAAGTTTCCACATCACCCGATACTACTGCTATATCCTTGTAACGGTATCCCTGATTTTGTATCAAATCATTAATCTTACGTGCAGCCCAGGTAAGTTCCTCTTTCGGATTCTTAAGTGAAAGAATCTGAATCTCCTCTGTCTCCCCAAACTGACGCTTATAGCTAGTACGGAATAGATTTTGCTCCATAAAGTAAAGGGATGGAGCATCTTTGAAACGTTTTTTCTCTCCTCCAGTAATGACTACTGGTTCCAAAACTTCTGTGTTCGTCTTTTGTGCCAAATCTGTCAGAGCACGAATCGTCTTCTTTGGCATGTCAAAAAGCTCCTGCATACCTTTGCTCTGGAAGAAGTTTTCCTTTGCATCAATCGTAAGTGATACCCACACATCGCTACAAATAGGCATGAGTGTGTGCAGAAGTTCTAGTTGAACAGGCGTAAATCCTGTAAATTCATCCAATACCAATACACTATCTTTTAGAATCTTGGATTCCTTTGCGCAGGAAATGAGCACATGTAAGAGTTCTTCCTGCGTAATATAATTATCACTTAAATAGTCACAAAAACCTTTATAAATCACATGTATATCACGTAATTTAGCACTTAAACCGGCTGAAAAGCTGTCTTCATTCAAACTATCATAAAGCTGCTCTGGGGAAATATTGTACTGCATAAGTTCGGAGATTAAGGATTTTACCTCTCCGATATATCCCATACGCTGCATATTTCCTTTTAAAAAAGAAAGCTTGTCCGCCTGCTCCTGTGCTACCTTTCTTAGCACAAAATTTTTGCCAGTCTCTTCTAATATCTTGATGTCTTTTTTTCCTAATTCATCAAAAATACGATATGCCAGTCTCTGAAAGCTAAGTACATCGATATTCATGATTGCCTGATTCGTCGATAAGTCCACAAGTTTACGCTGTGTCTGCATCGTAAACTGTTCTGGCACGACAACAAGGTAGTTCTTTCTGACATCTGCCTCTGCCGCTTTTACTACCTGATTGTACATATATTCTGTTTTACCACTGCCTGAATTACCCAGGATAAATTTGAGTGCCATACCGATTCCTCACTAAGCATATTCTTCTGTAAGTATATCAAAAAAGAGATGCTTTCGCACCTCTTTTCTTACATTGCTAACGTCCTTTCTGCAATGCCCATTGTTGATTTTCTATGAGAAACTAAAATAATCGTTTTATCTTTCTTCTCCTGCTCTAAACTACGAAGAATCATACCTTCATTTAAACTATCAATATTGCTTGTTGGTTCGTCTAAGAATATCATTTTGCTATCATGCAGGAACGCTCTAGCAATGCCGATTCGCTGCTTTTCTCCACCAGAAATAGAATCTCCCAATTCTGCTAATATCGTATCATAGCCATTTGGCGTAGACATAATAAAATCATGAATGGAAGCCTTCTTCGCTGCTTCAATAATCTCTTCTCTAGTCGCATCTTCTTTCGCTACACGGATATTGTTTTCAATCGTATCTGTAAACAGGAAGGTCTCCTGCGTAACATAGGAGATATTGTTTCGAAGTGTGGTGGTATTAATGTCATTCACGTTATGTTCTCCATAAGAAATAGATCCACTCTCAGCTTCATAAAAATGCATCAAAAGTTTTAAAAGTGTAGATTTTCCACATCCACTTTTCCCTAAAATACCATGAATTTTGTTTTGTTCGAAGTTTGCTGTGAAATCATTTAACACCCCAACTGCTTCGCCTTTTTCTTGCCCCTGATATGAAAACGATACCTTCTCGCATTTAATGTCACCTACTACGGATGTTGCACCGTCAGTAACATCAGGCACGATTGGAGTTTCTTCTAAAATATCAAGCACTCGGTTTCCCGAAGCCAAGGTGTGGTGCAGGTTATTCGAAAGAGCGGATAATGCAGCGGTAGGACCAAAAGAACTAGACATTGCAATTACTGCAACGATTGCTTCAGCTCCACCAACCTGCTTCATGCTTACTAAATACATACCAAGTATAGTCATTGCAACACCCGCAAAAAGAATGACTCCATCTGTGGTGATACGCTGTCCATTCTCATCTTTTTTCAAAAGACCTGTAAATCCTTCCAGATTCTTCGTATGATTTTTTAGCTCTTCTAAGCGATTCTGCTCCTGTGCATACTCACGTATCTCTTCTAAACCATAGAGATTATCCAAGACACAGGTGTTTAATTCACCAAAGGCTTTACGATAATTCTGACCCTTTTCACCACCCTTTTTCCCATTATATAGAGGAATTACCGCACCAACTAAAATATAGAGCACGGCTGCCACCACGGCATAAATAGGATGTAATCCAGCAAAGAAAACAAGCATAAAAACTGTTGTTAAAACTGCAATACAAATAGGTGAAATCGTATGTGCATAAAAGACTTCTAAGAGTTCAATATCACTCGTAATAATCGAAATCAGATTTCCTTTTTCACTGCCATCCAACTTCGCTGGCGCAAGTCGTCTAAGTGCTGCAAACACCTGGTGGCGAATACGTGCCAAAAGCTTAAACGCTATAAAATGGTTACAAGCCTGCTCTGCATAACGAAGAACTCCTCTTAGCACCGCAAACACAATCAAAAGAACAAATACTACTGTAAGATTTACCTGTTCCATTATCCCAAGAATATTCAAAAAGCCGAAACCACCTAAGATGGTAATAAATGTCGCCATCAGATTACCAATACATCCCATGATAATCGCTACCACCATATAGCCTAACAAAGGCTTAATCATTCCAATCAGCCCTGCCATTACGGCAAAACCACTTCTTCTCTTATTAGAATTCATCGATTTCTCCTTTCGAATATTTTTCTAATTCCTGCTGTGCACAGAACAATTTGTGATAGGTACCCTTGTTTTCCAGAAGTTCTTTATGATTTCCTTCCTCTACGATTGAACCGTTCTCTACCACGTAAACTCGATCTGCTTTCACAACATTTGCCAATCGGTGGGAAATCAAAATAACCAGCTTATTTTTTGCTAGTTCCTGTACCACCTGCATGATTCTATCTTCACTTTCCACATCAATATTGGAAGTTGCTTCATCAAAAATATAGATATCACTATCGTGTAGTATAGCTCGTGCCAGTACAAGACGCTGCTTCTGACCACCTGAAAGGTTTGCTGCCTTTTCTTCAATCTGCATCAAGAGCCCCCCTTTTTCCATGACAGTGTCGTACATATCTACTTTTCGCAATGCTTCATACATCTCTTCTTTCGAAGCATCTGCCTTACCCATTCTTAAGTTGTCTAATACCGTCCCCTTAAAAAGATAACTATCATGTCGAACCCTTGTAATTTTCTTATAGAGTGCCGCATCTGCAATATCTTCTACATTCACACCACCTATGGATACAAGGCCATCGCTAACTCTATTGTCTCCCATAAGTAGCGATGCAATTGTACTTTTTCCACATCCAGATTCTCCGACAAGTGCCACAAAACTCTTTTCTGGAATTGTAAAAGATACGTTTTTAAGCACCTGCTTTTCCTTTGTATATCCAAAGTTTACCTGATGGAATTCAATTTTCTCACCAGAAACTTCTGTTACTGTTCCCTGCTCTGGTTCTTTGGCATCCAACAGTCTAAAAATCTTATCTGCCGCCGCATTTCCGTTCATCGCGATATGGAAAAATGACCCTAACAGTCTAAGCGGAAGGAAAAATTCTGCAGAAATCATCGTAATAAAGAAACATTCTGCAAGCGTTATATTTCCTGCCTTCAATTCAAGGATACTTAAAATAATACCAACTGCAGCGCCACCATAGGCTACCATGTCCATGATGCTAATCGAATTCAGCTGCATAATTAGCACTTTCATCGTAATCTTACGAAACTTTTCTGCTTCTTCATCCATTCTTTTCGCATAACGTTCATCTGCCTGATAAATTTTCAAGGTCGTAAGCCCCTGTAAATTTTCGAGGAAGGTATCTCCAAGTCCAGTATAAGTTCCCCAATACTTCGCCAATAATTTCTTAGCAAACTTCTGAACCGCGATAATTGAAATTGGAATGAGTGGCACACATAAAAGTAGCACTACCGCCACTTTCATACTCATACCACCAACAATCACAAAAAGTGTCACTGGCGCCAAAAGACTATAGAAAAACTGCGGAACATATTTACCAAAGTAAATCTCCAACTGATCTACACCCTCTGTACTCACCTGAACAGCCTCCGCTGTAGTAACCGTATCTCGATAATTTGGTCCAAGCTTCATGAGTTTCTGATATACAGCCTCTCTTAATCGATGTTTAACGTTTTCTGAGGCTCGAAATGAAAACCATGTATTTAAATCCGTAGCTTTTGCCCGAACCAAAAATACTGCTAAAAATATAATCACTAATCCAACTACCGCAGAATCATTCCATACGAATGCATTTTCCGCAACAAATGTAGCTACGATATTCGCAATCAAAAGCATAAGTACAACATTCGCAAGCAGTGATACCCATTGTGTTGCGACCATGCCTACTACGAATTTTACATTGTCTTTAAATTCTTTTAATAATCTCTTATGAAACATATTAAACCTCCACAGACTTGATGCGGAAAATCAATACATAAAAATGAATTGCTGCTACAACAAGAATGATCATCTTTGCAATCATTGGAGAGAAAAAGATTCCCATTCCAAATACAAGTCCTAATGTAATCATCATGCGTCTTTTTGCGCATTTTTCCATAGTTCCACTTTTTACTGCACTTTCAATATATGTCTTGTACAGCTTTGTATTTAAAAACCAGTTATGAAATTTCTTAGATCCTTTTGCAAACAAACATGCTGCTGCAATAAAAAGCGGTGTCGTTGGTAAAATTGGAAGCACAATCCCTACCGCACCTAAACCTACACATGCAAATGCTAATGCTACACAAATTCCATTGATAATCTTTTTCATATATCCTCCAAGTCGATTTCTATTGTTTGTTTTAGCTCACTCACGTTAGTTTAAACTAACCATTGGGTAAAAAACAACTATTTTCTCATATGTTTTAAAATATGTACACTAGCACTGATGAAGAGTACGAAGCCTGACACTGCATGTGTAATGCCCATCCACATACTTGGAAATGGCTTAACTAAAATGCCTGAGAAGAACACTAAAATAAGTGAAACTAACATTGTCCAATTTAAAATTTGATTCTTTTTATTCATAATACGTATACCTCTTTCTTTCTGTTCTAAAAACAAATACGCGAGTTAGTCTAAACTAACTCGCGTATTTTGTCAATATTATTTTTTAGGAAATAATTGGAGCTTCTAGTATCCTACTCGCATCTAACCTCAGCACCTTCAACTCTTACATATGCTATTTTGTCTACACCCGTATCATTATACTTCGCTACAGCAATTTTGTAACATACGCCTTTTTTTACATCAAACTCTACTGGCATACCAGGAGTAATATATGTTCTTTGGTATTCATTTTCTTCCTTATCACCAACAGGTATCAGTACTACTGCCCCATCTCCTAAACTCTGTGTCGCATAAATAGTAACCTTGTCCTTAGTTGGTGAAAGCACTACACCAGAATAGTCCAATTCTTCTTGATATCCTCCAACTTCTATCTCATCTGAAGACAATGTAATTCCTATTTCGTATATATCATTCTTTCCAAAAGCTATTACGGAAGTCTTGAAGCCATTCTTATAATCACCTATTACTTCTATCTCATAAACCTTTCCATTCGCAACTTCTACTGGAATCCTTGTGGAACATTCATATTCTATTCCAGTCTCGTTAAACACCGATAGTTTGATTTCTAAATTCTTTGTATCCTCAAAAAATGATTGTTCCTCCAATGCAAATGTATCTCCTACCTTAATGGCTGAATTATCTGCATTACAACCGCCGCCACTACTTAATAAATTTCCGTCCGCATAATAGGAGTATCCAATACCATATATTTCCTCTTCGCTTGCATTTATAACTTTTATTGACGCTAAATCTTCTTCCTGTGCTCCTTGATTACCACAAGCTATTGCTCCACATACCATGAATAAACACAATAAACATATAAATAATTTCTTCATTATGAATCCCCCTAGATTTCCTCTCTTCGCATAAACGCCATTACATTTAGTCCTATCGTCACAGCTACCAATACCACTGCCGCTATAATCACTCCTCGAATGGTATCTTCAATTGCTGTATAGTCATATAATGCAGCTCGCCTTCCGATTTCTAAAAACTGTGAAACCAGTGAAATACCACATGCAGAAAAACTTGCTACTGATAAACCGTGTGATTTTTTACTATCTTTCGCAGAAGCTGAAAAACTGCCTAAAATCCAGGCTGTGATACCTAAAACAATACTTAAAAGATTAAATAAGTACATCATCGTCTTCTTCCTCCTCTACATACTCCAGGATATCTCCCGGCTGACATTTAAGCGCTTTGCAAATTGCATTCAAAGTCTCCAAACGTACCGCCTTTGCCTTTCCGTTTTTAAGAATCGAGAGATTTGCAAGGGTAATGTCCACTTCCTTTGCCAACTCTGTCAGTCCCATTTTTCTTTTTGCCATCATTACATCTAAATTGATTCGAATCGCCATATCTTCACGCTCCTATATGGTAAAGTCGTTTTCTTCTTTGTAACCAACTGCTTCTTCGAATACGAAGCTGAGTACCTTGCTAAATAATCCAGCAATGATAAATACCAAAATCACCACAAGCATTGCCGGTGTCACATATACAAAAGTTCTAACAATCGACATCATTACGATAAAAAAGCTCCATTTACACATCTTGTTCAGGCTGATCACATTTTCATGCACAAAACTATTTTTGTTTACAACGGTTTTGAAAATTTTACGAAGTTCTCCTAGAATTGCAATTGCGGCAATACCGAGTACAAAATAAATAATAACCACTTCTAAATAATTATCCTGTATTTTTTCTATAACCTTCCCTAGCATCTTAATTGTAAATGGCAAAGATACAGTCAACACCATTCCGCTATAATACATAAAATCTAATAAATATTTCGTAAGTTTAACCAAAGTTTCTTTTTTCATAATCAAAAGTTCCCTCCCGAAAAAATTTCCAAAATTTGCTTCTCTTTTTAAGTGGATAATACGCCCAAACAAATCGAAAGTCAATATATTTTTATCGTTTCTCGATAAATTTGCATTTAGTTAATAAAAAAAGTCGCAAGCAAATAACATTTTGCTTACGACTTTCTTTCACGATATTTATTTCAAATTAAGCATTTATTGCACTTTCAAACATCTTTTCAATCTCCTGCATCAAAGGCTCATCGAGTTTCATACAACCCTCACGTTCCATGTGATTCTGAATATAGGCTTCACCAGCTTCTTCTCCACCTTCTTCTACAGCTTTGAAATATCCTTCTTTAATCTTCGTACGACATGCACGTCCTTCATCGGAGTTCACTGGATAACTGTGGCCTCTATCTGAATACATCTTGAAGATAAATCTATCATCATTTGCAAACTTTTCATAATAACGGTCATATCCACTTGAGGAAAATACGGTTGGATCATCAGAGCTTTGAATTACCATTACTTTTGCCTTACTATTTGCAAATCCATTGCAAGCACTTGTGCCCGCATATTTTCCCCAGCAAATTCGTTCATATATATGTAGATATGGCATCAAAAGCGTAGCAGCTTTTCCCATATTTACTTGTGTATACTGTTTTAAAAGTACTGCAGAAGTATCAAATCCAGATACAGCAACTACCGCTTTTACATCTGGATGAAAATTTAAAATATTACATACACAGAAGGCTCCCCAGCTATGTCCCATAAGTACAATCGGAAGCCCCTTGTATTCAGGGAGTTCTTTCACATAATTTAATGCATAATCCAAATCGGCAAGACCTTGAGCAAATCCGCCCACCTTCTTTCCTTCACTCTCACCATTTCCTGTAGCATCATAAGCAAATACTGCATAGCCATTGGACGCAAAATAGTTGCACAAATCCATATAATTTTTGTGTCCACCACATAATCCATGCACCATAACGAAGAGTGCCTTAGGTGTTTGCCCCTCTCTGCTATATTTATAACCCGCGAGACGATGTCCTTTATTTGCAACGATTGAACAATGCTCAACTTGTAATCCTTCGAAATTTTCTACTCGATAGGACTCATATCTTCTTTCTTCACAACGTTCTCCAAACGTCTGATTGTAAATTACCATGGTGATGATAGGTAATACTATAAAAAGTACTATCGCCACTATTCCAATAATAATCTGCATGTTTAAACTCCAAATCTCTTTTATAATCCTCTATTCTAATATACTATTTTCAAATATATCTTCAAAGAGTTTTTCACCATATTTTTTGTATGCCTTTGCTGCCAACTCATAGCAATAATTATCATCTCGATCTGATATAACCACTATATTCATTATTGCCTCTTTCAGAACCAATGTGTATATCACTCGTATTCCAATTCCCTTATACTTGATTTTAAAGAATCCTGTTAAATCATTTCCACTCTTATTTCCCAGTGGCTTACCATAGCCATGTGGGCTAGGCAAAGGGGCTTTTGACACTTTCAGAATTCCCATAATCACCTGTTTCTTTAAACTTCCATCTAATTTTTGAAAGTCTTTTTTTGCATCAGATGAAATTTTCACTTCCCAGCCGTTACTCAATCTCAACACTCTCGCACATAGCTTCTAATTCTTTCATATCAAATCCTTCCTCTGCTACGAAATCTTCAAATGAAGTATAAGTATTATTTTTTCTGCTTTCAGCAATCTTAAGCAAACGCATATTTTCCATCATTTCTAATATCCTTTCTAGCTGTGCTATTCTTTTCTGTGTTTCCTTATACTCATGCACAGATATTACTACCGCTGTAGGTTGATTATTTTTTAAAACAATATATTCCGTATTATTTTCACATACATCCGAAAAAATCTTTCCCGCTTTTCCCTGGCTAAAATCTGAAATAGACACTAATTTTTCGGTAAACTCTGCTAAAGCTAAACTCATATTGAAATTCCTCTCTTTCTATTTTAATTATAATTCTATATATTATTTTATGCAAGATTTTAATTAAGATTTATATATATTTTCATAAGCAATATACAAAAAGACCCCATCCGATTTGGATAGGGTCTCTAAAATTCTTTATAATTTTTGGATTAGTGATGGAATAATCTGATTCCTGTAAAGCTCATTACCATGTCATATTTGTTAGCAGTCAAAATAACATGATCATCACGAACAGATCCACCTGGCTGTGCTACATATTTAACACCGCTCTTCTTGGCTCTTTCGATGTTGTCACCGAATGGGAAGAATGCGTCAGAACCAAGTGCTACATCTGTGTTTTTGTCTAACCAAGCACGTTTTTCTTCTGCTGTAAATACTGCTGGTTTTACTTTGAAGATATTTTCCCAAGCGCCATCAGCAAGTACATCCATGTAATCTTCGCCCATGTAAAGGTCGATAGCGTTGTCGCGGTCTGCACGTTTGATACCATCTACGAACTGAAGTCCGAGTACCTGTGGAGACTGACGTAACCACCAGTTATCAGCTTTGCTACCAGCAAGACGTGTACAGTGGATACGAGACTGCTGTCCAGCACCGATACCGATTGCCTGTCCACCTTTTACATAACATACGGAGTTTGACTGTGTATATTTAAGAGTGATCATAGCGATTGCAAGGTCAATCTTAGCTGCTTCAGTAAGTTCTTTATTGTCTGTAACGATGTTGTTGAAGAAGTTTTCATCGATAACAAGTTCGTTTCTACCCTGTTCAAAAGTTACACCAAATACGTCTTTTGTTTCGATTGGTGCTGGTTCGTAATCTGGATCAATCTGGATTACACAGTAGTTTCCATTTTTCTTTGCTTTTAAGATTTCAAGAGCTTCTTCTGTATATCCTGGAGCGATAACACCGTCAGAAACTTCTCTCTTGATTACTAATGCTGTAGATTTATCACAAACATCAGAAAGAGAAATGAAATCACCAAATGAAGACATTCTGTCTGCGCCTCTAGCACGGATATATGCATTAGCGATTGGTGTGAATTCGATGTCTAAATCTTCTACCCAGTAGATTTTCTTTTCTACATCTGTAAGTGGAAGACCTACTGCTGCACCAGCTGGTGAAACATGTTTGAAAGATGTAGCTGCTGGAAGACCAGTTGCTTTCTTTAATTCTTTTACAAGCTGGCAACCATTGAATGGATCAAGAAGGTTGATATATCCAGCGCGTCCGTTTACTACTGTGATAGGAAGTTCGCCGTCTTTCATGTAGATTTTAGATGGTTT
>JAZKYR010000019.1:0-7858 GCA_045612245.1 Agathobacter sp. | reverse complement strand
CATTGAAGTATCTACTGATTTTCCACCGTTTACTGCACAGATAGAAGCACCATTTCCTAAATGACATACGATAGTCTTTAAGTCTTTTACATCTTTTCCAAGGATATCAGCTGCACGTTTTGATACATAGCTGTGGCTTGTACCATGGAAACCGTAACGACGTACAGAGTATTTTTCATAATATTCATATGGAAGACCATACATATATGCTACGTCTGGCATTGTCTGATGGAAAGCTGTATCAAATACTGCTACCATAGGAACGTTTGGCATAAGTTCCTGACAAGCACGAATACCGATTAAGTTTGCTGGGTTATGTAATGGAGCTAAATCATTACATTCTTCAATTACAGCGATAACTTCTTCTGTAAGAACTGTAGATGTAGCAAATTTTTCTCCACCATGTACTACACGATGTCCAACAGCTTCAATAGCTGAAAGATCAGCGATAGCTCCTGTTGCAGGATTTACTAATGCATCTAATACAAGCTGAATTGCCTGTTTGTGTGTTGGCATAGCTGCTTCTGTTACTTCTTTATCACAGCCAGCTTTCTGATAAATAAGACGTCCATCAATACCAATTCTTTCGCAAAGACCTTTTGCGAGCACAGCTTCTGTCTGAGAATCGATAAGCTGATACTTAAGTGATGAGCTACCACAGTTAATTACTAATACGTTCATAGTTTTACCTCTCCTTGATTTAAATATTTATTTAGCATAAAAATCTACTGTAATTATACTCCCATTTATTGTATAATGTAAAGGCAAAATCAAAAATAGAATGTATATTTAGGAGTACATTATGAAGGTAGTAGGAATCGTAGCTGAATACAATCCGTTTCATAACGGACACCAATACCAAATCGATAAAATAAGGAAAGAAACCGCGGCAGACTACATTATCGTGGCTATGAGCGGCAACTTTCTTCAACGTGGCGTCCCAGCTCTCTGCGATAAATTCACACGTGCAGAAATGGCTTTACGATGTGGTGCTGACCTTATTATCGAAATTCCTACAATTTGGTCTACTGCCTCTGCAGAATATTATGCACATGCAGGCGTATCCCTTCTTGCCAGCACAGGCGTGGTAACACACCTTGCCTTTGGTGCTGAAACAGATGATTTAGACGCTCTTTTACAGGTTGCCTCTATATTAAAAACCGAACCAGATGTATACCGTGCTGTACTTTCCAACTCTATTCGTACTGGAAACTCCTTTCCTGTAGCACGAAAAAATGCGTTGGTTACCTCACTCCCACTTTTCCCAACAGAAAAATTGGATGAGTTGTTGGATAATCCGAATAATATCTTAGCACTTGAGTATTTGAAAGCATTACCAGATTCAATAGAACCTATCCTCATTAAACGCGAAGGTGCAGGCTACCATGATACTGAAATCAATACAGATTTGCCTTCTGCCAGCGCTATACGTGAAACAATTTTCTGCACCGAAAATGACGTTGCTCTTGAAACATTAGAAGCTGCAATGCCTACAGAAAGCTTTCGTATTTTTAAAACAGCATTGAGCAACAATCAGTTACTGCATCTTAATGATTTTTCGGATGCACTTGGTTATTGTCTGCTTTCCCAAGCAGAACATGGCTTTGCAAACTATGCAGATTGTAACCAGGATTTTTCAAATAAGATTAAAAACAATTTAAATCAATATGTATTGTTTGAAGATTTCATCGACACCTTAAAAACCAAGGATATGACTTACACTCGTGTCACTCGCTGCTTATTACACATTTTGCTTCAAATCAAGCAAATGGATTACAGCATCGGTCGCGCTATTGGATATGCACCATACCTAAGAATCCTTGGATTTAGAAATGAATCTTCTAAGATTTTATCTACTATCAAGAAGATGACAACTGTTCCTATTATTTCAAAAGCCGCTGATGCTAGCATGCTTTTAGATTATGAGACAAATAAATTCTTTGACAAAGATGTATTCGCCTCTAACCTGTATTACCAGCATATGGCAAGAAAATCTGGTATGCAGCCAAAGAATGAGTATACCAATCAAATTGTAATATTATAAAATAAGAGCTCAGTTTAAACTGAGCTCTTATCTTTTTACATTTTATTTATGATGTCTCTTACTATATCTTCTTCAATTGTTTTGGCATACACGCCTGGTGTAAATTCCACAACCTCGCCAATTCCCTGCTGTAATACAAAACGAAGTTTTCCTGAACGCACTTTTTTATCCGTATAAAGTTTCTGTACAAGTTCTTCACGATCAATGTATGCCGGAATCGTAGTAGGAAGTCCCGCTTTTTCCAACAGCGCAATTACTCGTCCCACCTGCTCTTCTGTCATATATCCAAGACTTTCAGAAAGATATGCCTGTGCTACAAGTCCGATTGCAACAGCTTCTCCATGAAGCAAATTGTAATCACTTACCGTTTCAATTGCGCGGCCTACCGTATGCCCTAAATTGAGGATTTCTCGAAGCCCCGCTTCTCTTTCATCCTGCATTACTACCTTGTATTTAATCTGACAGTTGTTTTCCGCGATATATTCACACGCAAATTGTCCAAAGGACATAATATCCTTCATATTTTCTTCTAAGAATTCAAACATGTCTTCGCTTGCCATACATGCATGCTTAATTGTTTCAGCCATACCACTTTTCACTTCGCGCTCTGGTAAAGTAGTCCAAGAAGCAATATCAATATATACTTTTTCTGGCTGATTAAACAAACCGATTAAATTTGTTGCTAACGGAGTATCTACGGCTGTCTTGCCTCCTACAGATGCATCTGCTGCCGCAAGCAGTGTCGTTGCATAGTTAATAAATGGCACGCCTCTTCCATAGGTTCCGGCAATAAAACCTGAAATATCTGTTACTACGCCTCCACCTATTGCAATAATACAACAGTCTCTGCGATAGCCTTTTTCAAGCATCGCATCTTCGATACTCGCCTTTGTCTCTCTGGTCTTGCTTTTTTCACCCGCAGGAAAAACAAACATATCCACTTCAAAACCAGCACGAATTAATTTTTCACAAATTGGTCTCGCGTACAATTCACCGACGTTTGTATCTGTGATAACTGCAAATTTACGAATATTTCCAACCAAACCTCTTTCTATATCCGTAACCAGTTTGTTTTTTAAATCATATCCGATTTCGATATCATAACTATCGTCTACTACTCTTTTTAATTCTACATTAAATACACTCACTACTCTACTCCTACCGCTTCTTTTGCAAGTCTGTCCGCCTCTTCATTTCCTTCAATACCTGAATGACCTTTGACTTTTTCAAAAGTAATCGAAATCTGATTTTTTACACCTTGCATGAATTCGTAATAAGCAATTGTACCTGCCTTATTCCGTTTCCAAGCACCAGTTGCCCACATTTCGATTCCCATGTAATCATAATAGATTACCAATTCTTTTAATCCAAGTTCCAAGGTTTTTTTAACAGCAGCCATACTGCCTAAAATTTCCCCTGCAACATTTCGCATAGAAGCCATTTCTTCTTCATCGCCCGAGCCTTGTAAAATATATTTTTCCCCATCTGCAACTAAGAAACCACCATAGCCATATACACTTGTTACTACATTGTAAGAACCATCTACAAAGGCATATGCTTTTTCTTTCGTATCCAGTTTAATTTCCTTCTGTACTTCCGTGGAAACAGAAATGCCTTCCATAAAAGCCTCTGCTTCTGTTAAACTTCCAAAGCTTTTGTATTTTGCTCCGGGATACCCCTCCACCATAGCTTTGCAATCATCCCATGTAAAGTATATCCCTGGTGTTTTTCCTACACGTACTGCATAGTATTTCTTAGCCATATTTTCTCTCTCTTACTTCTTTTTTACACTTGTACGGCGATTTCTTTTTTGCTCATATAAAACAGCATCAGACTTGCTAAATAGCTCACCCATGTCCGTGCTCTTTTCACAAGCAAATGCATGAACGCCCACAGACATTTCTACATAGTAAGGCTTATCCGAGACCTCATTAAAGTTTCGAGCATGGCCTTTTATGTTTTCAACGATTTTTTGTCCATAGTTATCTTCATCCGAAACAACAAGTGCCACATATTCATCTCCGCCAAGTCTTGCAATCACAGCATCCTCCGGCAGATTTTCGCGCAGATAATTTGCTGCAGTAATGATTGCAAAATCACCTGCTGCATGACCAAAACTGTCATTGATTTCTTTCAAATGGTCTACATCTGCGAATACCATATAAGCACATTTACCCTTGTTCGCGCCTATCAGTTGAAGGGCTTTTTCCATAAACCCACGACGATTCAAAAGCTTCGTCAATTCATCATACATGGAAATCATACTTAAAATATGATTCTTTTCTTCAAGTTCTCTTTGCATCTGTCTTTCATGAATATTCATGTTGATGATACGGCGCAAAGTACCTAACTGCATACTACTGGTTAACGCAAACGAATAATCCTTTTGCTCTGCCTCTACCAATAACATGCCATATTGGGATTCTCCGGAAAAAACAGTAAACGCATAATAGCATCTTGATTTATCCTGCTGCAATAAATGCGAAATTCCATTTCCATTATATGCAACCTGGACCATCTCCTTAGGTTTATAACAAACCGTTTTTTCTTCATCAAAAAATGCTGTTAAATATAATTCTTCAGGCACCTGAAGTGTTTCACCCTGTTTATAGATAACTTCATCCATTCCAAAGAAAAGATATGAACTTTTCAGTCCCATGGATTTTAAACGCCCCATGATATAAGACATCTGCTCTCTCATATCCAATCTTGCATTAATCAAGTCTGCAGTGAAGGATGGAACAAACCACATCTTACGACTAATATCTGTATGAGAATCTTCTAATTCTCTTACTTCCTGCGAATGTACATATCTACGAATAAAACGAAGCGTTCCATTCAATTGCAACTTTTGAGATTCCTCTGGTGCATACTCCACCAGCTCTAGTACAACCTTCTGAAGATATTCCAACAAGAAACGCTTTGATACAAATGGATGTCTACACATCTTCTTTAAATTATGATAAAAATTCTCTTTATTACTATCGTCCTGCTTCCCCTCAAAGGTCATTTGGATAATTTCAGTTAAGAATGCTCCCAACCAAACCTTGTACTGACTTTTATCCTTTTCATATGGAACTGTAGAAAACAATTCATCTGTAATCGACTCTACACGTTCCGCAACATGCTCATATAAACCTTCTAAAGATGTAATCTCTCTCTTTTCATTTAATTTGAAACTACAGCCACAAGATTCACGTTTATTGAAAAAAGCTTTCATTTCTTCGGACCTTGGCTGTGTTCCATTACAAAGTGCCAAAGCCGCCTGCACTGCTCGGTAGCTAAACAAGTAACTACTGTGCGAAACACTGCTAAGTGCTGGTTCTAATGTTTTTGCAATATCCCCATCATCGAATCCCGTAATAGCTAAATCTTTTCCTACCACCAAATCTCTTGCCGCACACACCTTATAGCCTGCTTTGGCCATATTATCATTCGCAAAGGCAATTGCTTCCAAATCCGGATAAGTGTCCAATAAATACTCTACTTCAGGCTCTACAAATTCTGTATAGTTTCCGTGGACAATCAAACTCTCATCTACTGCTATACCATGTTCTTCCAATACATCTTTATACGCCTGCAAACGACGATTTGAATCAAAGTTTCGTTTAGGTCCACCTACGAAACCAATTTTATGATATCCATGATCTTCTACCAGATGACGAATACACTCCTTCATCCCACTATAATTGCCACCAATCAGATGCGGAACCTCTGGATCTTCTACACTATCCCCCAACACTAGCGTTGGGATTCCCTTAAAGCGTGCCACGAATTCTTCAACATCTGGAACATATTTATTAAAATGCGACAAAGAGCCATATGCTACAATAAGTGCATCTGGCTGAATATAACGCACATATTCATAAATTGAATGAAATTGGTATTCATAATCCCATGCAAAAGAGCCCGCCAAAATATCTTTACAATATCTTGGAATATGTGGCCCCATCAAGAAAACAAGATTAACATCTTCTTCCTTTGCACAATTACGAAAACCTGCGATTAACTGATTGAAATATTCCGATTCGGCATTGCCTGCCATAATCGCAATCGTAGGTCTTTTGCCTTTCATCATATATAATCTCCTTATCCCCTTAGACATAACTATTATTTTTATTGTACTACGTTTACAGGGCAAAGACAACTTGTATACAATAAAAGAGGCACTCCGAAAGGAATGCCTCTTTATTTAAATTATGAAACTGATTAATCAACTAAATCGAACTGATTTAACTGTTTATTTAATGCTTTGATTGCTGATTCTGGAACATTTCCTGCCATGCCCATCATCATTTCAATTGCAAAGTTTTCCATCATGCCCCACATTGGCATATCTGGTCCAATCTTGCCCTGAGTCATCTTAGAGAAGAATTCCCAAGCAGCTTCATTTTTGTAAACCTGACCGATAGTAGATTTGATGCTTAATTTTCCTTCTGGGAATTCCATTGGAGCACCGTCATCTTCTAATTCTGCACTACCTTCTGCTGTAAACCAGTTAGCAGCTCCGCCTTCGCCGTCATCTACATCTGGAAGTGTGTAGATTTCTGGTTCAACTTCTACTTTTTCGATAGTCATAGTATCTTTTACTTCGCCAGCAACTGCTAAGAAGATATTATATCCATCTTCTAAAGCTACGTTGAACTTGCAAATGTGATCTACTGGAGCCTGAGTAGCGATTTCTTTACCGTTTAAGTAAAGAGTTACGCTATCCTGGTTTGTGTAAACTTTGATTTCTCTTTCTTCGCCAGCTCTCTGAGCATAACGTTTTCCACAAAGATGTACCATTGGTTCTGGATTCCAGTATGCTTTGTAGATATAGTAACTGTCTTTCTTGGTCTTTCTATCCATTGTAACAAGACCCTTGTTGTTACGTCCTGCTACGCCACCTTCGTCACGTGCTGCACAACCAAAGTCAAACATGTTCCATACATGGCTAGACCAAATCCATGGTCTTTCATCAAGAACTTTTGCCATATGTTCATGGTAAAGCGCCTGATAATCTTCTGAGTAGTCTTTACATTTTGGTTCTGGACCATGATATGTAATGATACCTTCACAACCATATTCAGAAACACCTAAGCAGATGCCAGGATGTTTTTCATGGAAGTTGTCAAGCCAAGGACCATTGTCTTCCATCTTGCCGCCATACCAACCAAAATAGTGGTTGTAGCTTTCTGTATCTGTAATGTAATGCATTGGTCCATCTACTGGTGTAAATGAAACGTGTGCAATTGTTGTAAGACGTGTTGGGTCTAATTCTTTACAAAGAGCATTGAGTTCTTTGTGGTTTTCTACTAACTGTTCAGAAATACCACCGATGAGGATTTCGTTTGAAACGCCCCAGAACATAATAGATGGGTGGTTGTAATTCTGAATAATAAGTTCTTTCATCTGTTCGATACAGTTCTGGTGAGCTGCTGGGTTTTTGCTCATAACTGAGATGAATGGAATTTCAGCCCAGATTGCGAAACCTAATTCGTCACATGCATCATAGAAATCCTGTGAATGCTGATAGTGAGCAAGACGAATTGTGTTTGCACCAAGTTCTTTAATAAGGTATGCATCATCGTAATGTTCTTCTCTTGTAAGAGCATTTCCTAAATACATAACGTCCTGATGACGAGACACACCACGAAGTGGAGTTGATACACCATTGATGCTGAAGCCTTCCTGTGGATCGCATTTGAATTCACGTACACCAACGTTTACTTCTAAATCATCATATGTTTCATTTCTTCTCTGAAGTTCTGCAACTACAGTGTAAAGATATGGTTCATCAAAATCCCAAAGATTTGCATCTGGAACAAAGAT
>JAZKYR010000018.1:0-14345 GCA_045612245.1 Agathobacter sp. | reverse complement strand
AGGGATATCCGTAAAGTAAGAAAAGACGCTTATATATTTTATAAAATGGGACCGTATGCGGCCGTCGCTACTTAATAAGCGGCGATGAGAGTCGTCGCGCATTTAGTAGCGCAACGAGTCCGCATCCGAGCGAAAGTCGTGTCCAAATTTTATAAAATATATAAGCGTATTTTCGTAGTTTATAGAAAATCTAAATCTAAGCTACCTCGTTATAACACCTCTAACTCATCCATCCAGATACGCACGGATGCATCTGATGGCATCATCAAATCTCCACGAGGCGATACGGAAAGAGTTCCAACCTTTGGACCATCTGGAAGACAAGAGCGTTTAAACTGCTGTGTAAAGAATCTACGATAGAAAGTCTTAAGCCATTTCAAAATAGTTGCACTATTGTAAGTTCCCTGGAAAGCAATTTTTGCTAATTTATAAATTTTCTCTGGCGAGAAGCCAAAACGAAGTACATAGTACATTACAAAGTCATGAAGCTCGTAAGGTCCTACCAAATCTTCTGTCTTCTGAGCAATCTGTCCATTTTCTGGTGGAAGAAGTTCTGGTGAAACTGGTGTATCCAGTACATCATAAAGCACTTTTGCAAGCACTGCTTCGCCACAGGTATCTGCATAGTAACGAACCACATGACGAACCAACATCTTTGGAACAGAACCATTTACACAGTACATAGACATATGATCTCCATTGTAGGTCGCCCATCCCAAAGCAAGTTCTGACATATCCCCAGTTCCGATAACCATACCGTTTTTCTGGTTTGCTACGTCCATAAGAATCTGAGTTCTTTCACGTGCCTGTGCATTTTCATAGGTCACATCATGATTATTTTCATCATGTCCAATATCTGCAAAATGCTGTCTTACAGAATCTTTAATGCTTACTTCCATGAAAGTCGCACCCAACTGTTTAATCATATTTACAGCATTATCATAAGTTCTATCTGTAGTACCAAAACCTGGCATTGTAACAGCCACGATATCCTTGCGATCCTTCTTCATCAAATCAAATGCACGTGCAATTACAAGAAGTGCCAATGTCGAATCCAAGCCGCCAGAAATGCCGATAACCGCAGTTGCTGCTCCAGTGTGTTCCATACGTTTTTTAAGTCCCATTGCCTGAATCGCAAATACATCTTCACAATGTTTACGACGTGTAGCTTCATCCGTTGGAACAAATGGAGATGGATCTACAAAACGACTAAGCTGTGTTTCCTCTTCACGAAGATGGAAAGGAATACATACATGGCTATCTTCTGTTTCAAATAAAGAATTCTTTCTTCTATCTATTTCCAAACGTTCTACATCAATTTCCGAATAAAGAATACCACTTCCAAGACGTTTGCTTTCTGCTAAAAGAATGCCATTTTCTGCAATGATATTATGTCCACTGTATACAACATCCTGAGTAGATTCACCCTCTCCGGCATTTACCATAAGGTATCCACACAAAAGTCGTGCTGACTGGCCTTTTACCAAATCCTTACGGTAAACATCACTTCCTGATACTTCGATAGAAGCAGAAGGATTTACAATAAGATTTGCACCGCCGATGGCATGTCCAATACTTGGTGGCTGTACTGACCAGAGGTCTTCTCCGATTTCTACAGCAACTTTCACTTCTGGCATTTCCGCACAGTAGAAAATCAAATCTGTAGCTACTGGCACAATCTGTCCATTTGGAAGCACTTCTTCTGTATCGAGGAAGGCACCACTTACAAAATGACGATTATCTTTCAAATAAGACTTTGGAATAATACCCAAAACCTCACCCTTAGAAACCGCTGCAACCACATTATAAAGTTTGCTGTTAATTTCATATGGAAGTCCCACGAAATACAAAGCATTATAATAAACACTTGCAGAAACAATCTGCATCAACTCTTCTTTTGCAGTTTTAATGAGCTTATTCTGATAGAATAAATCTCCACAACTTGCACCTGTAATAGCTAGTTCAGGAAATGCTACAATCTTTGCCCCGCATTTTTCCGCATCCTTCATAAGGGTACGAATCATCTGTCCATTATACTTGGCATCAGCCACTTTTATCTTAGGTGTAACGGCTGCTACTTTTACAAACCCATGTTTCATATTTCTTCTCCTTTAAGCTTCGCGAATTACTTTCAATTCATCGATATCAAAATTATATGCTTTGTTGCAGAACTGACATTTTACTTCGATACTCTCGCCATCGTTGATAATGTCATCCAAATCTTTTTTGTTGATTGTAGATAATGCTCTAGCAACTTTTTCCTTGGAACAATCACAGTAGAACTGAGTATCTATCGTATCTGTAATTTCTACACCAAATTCCCCTAAAATTTCTTCTAAGATACCTTCTGGAGAAAGGCCTCTTTCTAACATATTCGTAACGGTATCTATTTCCGCAATACGCTTTTCTAACTTTTCAATTACTTCATCACTGGTAAATGGCATCAGCTGTATAATAAATCCCCCAGCCTGTTTTACAGAACCATCTTTATCCACAAGAACACCTAAGCCAACTGCTGAAGGTGTCTGTTCTGATGTAGCAAAGTAATAGGTTAAATCCTCTGCGATTTCACCTGTCTGAAGCTGACACTGACCTACATATGGTTCTTTAAGTCCCATGTCCTTAATAACACTTAATACACCAAGATCTAACGCTCCACCCACATCTAATTTTCCTTTTGCTTTTGGTGGCAAATCTACATTTGGATTGGAAGCAAAACCTTTTACATTACCTTTTGCATCGGCTGTTACCGTAAGGCCTTTCGCAGGGCCTGAACACTGAATACGAAGGGTAAGTACATCCTTGTCTCCCTTCATCATAGTTCCCATCATAGCACCTGCTGCAAGGAGTCTTCCTAAAGCTGCAGTTATGACTGGCGAAGTCTCATGATCTACTCTGGCAGTTTCTACCATTTCTTTTGCATTAAGCGCAAATGCACGAATGCTGGCATCGGCCGCTGTTGCTCTTACAATATAATCTGACATAAATTCTTTCCTTTCTTACTTACCTTTCTCTCGTGCTATAAAGAGCACTTTCTCACTTTCTTTCGAAACCGGCTCCTTGGTATAGGCATCATACATTGCCACGAATTCGAGCCCGGCTTCTCCCAAAAGACGTTGGATGGTATCAAGGTCATAACATCTTTGATAATGACTTTCCATAAATCTTTGGAATCGTCCATCCTCTTCTTTTATATAAAGAGTCAGATCATATTCGTTTATCTGCTCTTCTTCATCAAAATAATTTTCCCAGATGAAGCTACCCTCTTCACGCGTTTCTGCAATTGTATTATCCGCCATTAGCTCACGATATTTATATGGCGTATTCATATCAAAAACAAATAAACCACCTGGGTCTAAATAATTATTTGCAAGAGAAAATACCTCTCTTAATTCCTCTTCTTTCAAAATATAATTGAGGCAATCACATGCACTATAAATTCCACGTACCGTTCCATAGAGTTCAAACTCTCGCATATCCTGCATAAGATAAAGAATCGACTCATCGGATTCTCTTTTTGCAATATCAAGCATTTCAAAAGAATAGTCCACACCAATCATGTCATATCCTTTACCAGCCATAATTCGTGTTAACTTTCCTGTACCACATCCTAAATCTAAGATCAGTCCGTCCTCTATTCCATTTTCCTTAAAAAGCACCTCCAAATAATCTCCCCACTGTTCGTATGGGACATTATCCATAAACAAATCATAGACCTGTGCGAAGCTTGTATATGCGTCCATTTTTCTCTCCATCTGTCGCAAAAAATTGCGAAATTTCACAAATATAAGTTTATCAATATTCTAAGGGAAAAGCAAGGTTGATATTTCCTTTTGAAACCTTTATACTTGAAGATAGGTTAAGAAAGAGGAGTCAAATATGACAGAAAATTTTGAACATTATATCACGCGAAACATACGCGCTTTTTACAAACGACGACTATCTTCACCTATTATATATTTGTTCATTCTTTTGGTGTTATGGTTCATTTTTCCATTAGGGGAAATCCTTTCTCCATTACCTCTAAAGAATGCCAGTCAAATAGAAGGTGTATACGAAGCAAAAAAAGAATATGTAACCGCAACTTTTGAAGATTTGACCTTCACTGGTTATACAACAAGTCGATTTGGTTCAACCAATGGCTACTGGTATTATGGCGAAAAAGACGATGTATGTTTCATTGTTCTTTTAACACCACATACCTGTGAGGAAGGCAACCCTTCCATCGAAAAACTGACAACCACTTGTCGTATCGTAAGCCATCCAAAATTATATGAGCAGGTTTTGACCGCGCTTTCCACAGACTTGGAATGGAACCTAGAAGGAATCCAAAATCAGCTCCCACCAGTTTTCTATAGCGAGCCTGATTTTAATCCGATGACGAACTTCTTTTTGATTCTCGTTTATTTTGGAACGCTTATTTATGCGCTTATTTCCTTAGCACGTTATAGCATATTTATTCACTATCCACATCTGGCACCAGCCTGCCAGAACTTGGTAGTATTTGGCAATCCTAAAAAACAGCTTCTGGAAGCAGAAGAAGAACTTGCCACTCTTCCACAGTTGGCAACCGAGGATATGTTCATTACCGAACACTATTTCATAATGACATCGCCTTACGGAAATGCAATCGTACCAATTCAGGAAATTTTGTGGATTTACAAATATTCCACCTTACACAAATTCCTCTGGTATCATTTTAGTATTTCCTATACCTTACACATTTCTGCTAACAAGCATATGTTTATCCAATGTCCAAAGAATATCAAATCCGACATTGATGGTATCATCGATTATTTAGCAGAGGCCAACCATGATATCCTTGTAGGATTTACCGAAGATAACCGCTTAAAAGTAGAAGCCAAACAAGGCAAACCATTCCATATCGAAAAATGGACCGCCTTACTTAACAAACGTATATAGTGTAAAAAAAGCTGCCCACAAAATTTAATTTGCGGGCAGCTTTTTTTACACTTCTATATCGGTTGCATCTACTACATACTGATCCGTATACATAAATACTCTATCCCATTCCTGTAATACCATGTTTCCGTTTGGAATCTTTACTTTATTTTTTCGTTTTACCAAAATGATAATCGAATGCTTTGAAATATCCAAATCACGGATTCGTTTTCCAACCCATGGGTTATCTTCTCTAAGAATAAGCTCTGTAAGGTGAATGTCTTCCTGAGTTTCTCCAAAAGGTTCTGCCCCAAAAATAACTACATCACCTTCTTGTAAAAGAACATCCCCACGAGGAATCAGAACTCGTTCTCCTCTCTTAATCATCGACATGATTACCTGCTCTGGCAATCCCAATTCACCAACTCTTTTTCCCACCCAGTTATCTTTTTCCTTTAATGGAATTTTGATAAACTGCATGTCTTTTTCTGTCCCTACGTGTACAGCACGATTCATTTCTGCATACTGTTCGACGAATCCCGCACTAATAATACCAGTAGGAATTGCTACTACACCTACACCAAGGAATGTGATAAATATACCAAAGATTTTTCCTAAAGTAGTAATTGGATAAATATCTCCATATCCTACTGTAAGTAGCGAAGATGCAGCCCACCAAATTCCAGAAAAGGCATTATTAAACACCTCTGGCTGTGCTTCATGCTCCAGGCTATACATACACAAACTTGATGCTAACATCAAAACAGTGATAATAAACACCGAGGACATCAACTGCTGTTTACGGTTTCTTAATACTGCCGTAATAACACTTAATGAATCAAAGTAGTAATTGATTCTAAACAAGCGGAAAATACGCACAATTCGAACCATTCGGAATGCTACTGTACCTCCAGGGAAGAATATCGGCAGGTACTCTGGTAAAAAAGACAGTAAGTCTATTAAACCACCAATAGAAAAAACATACTTTAGAATTGCCTTCCACTCTGGAAATCCTTCATATTGATACTTAGCGGTCCACAAACGGAAAATATAATCCTGCACGAAAAAGAGCAAAGTCAACTGAAATACTACCTCTAAAATTGTTCCATACGCTACTCGTAATTCTTCAAAGGTCAGCATAATTGTGACTGCGAGATTTATAATGATTGCCGCAGCATTTTCATAATCATAAAGTCGACTATGTTTATCAAAATCACTTCCTACTTCTATGATATGAAAAAGTCTTTTTCGTCTTTTCTCCCACTTTGATACAGATTTCATACCTGTTTCCCCCATCAAAAATTTGCAAAATCCTGTCTATATTATACCATTGCACACAAAATATTCCATTGTATTTTTTCACATACTACCTGTGAATTCTATTGTGCACAATTTCTATCTATGATATTGTTAGGAACGAAAAAAATTACAGGAGGCAAGAACTAATGAAAAAGATCAAACACTTAAGCCTTTCGACACGAATTTTTATTGCATTGCTTGCAGGTGTCGTTTTCGGGCTTCTTATTAATTTCTTCTTACCTACAGGAATGCTTAAAGATACTATTTTAATTGATGGTATTTTGTATATTGTGGGAAATGGTTTTATTCGACTGATGCAAATGCTGGTAATTCCTTTGGTTATCTGCAGCTTGGTATGTGGAACAATGTCTATCGGCGACACAAAGACTTTGGGTCAGGTCGGCGTAAAAACCCTCGGCTTTTACCTTGCAACTACAGCCTTTGCCATTTCAATCGCTTTAGGATTCGGTATGTTGGTCCGTCCTGGTATGGGACTGAATATCTCTTCGGTAGAATCTGGCGACGTAAGCGTGAACCAAAACGTAAATATGGTAGATACCCTTTTGAATATCATCCCTAAAAACGTTTTTGCTTCTATCGCAGAAGGAGACATGCTTCCAATCATCGTTTTCTCCGTTTTTGTGGGAATCATGTTGGCTAAGCTTGGCGATAAAACAGCAACTGTTTCCAAGTTTTTTGCAGAATTTAATGACGTAATGATGGAAATGACTGTTACCGTTATGAAAGCTGCTCCAATCGGTGTATTTTGTATGATTTCTCGTACGATTGCTACTATCGGTTTCGAAGCTTTTATTCCAATGTTAAAATATTTGGGTTGTGTAATTATCGCACTTATTGTACAAGGACTTGGCGTATATCAGATACTCTTATATTTGTTTACACGCTTAAATCCAATTAAGTTTATTAAGAAATTCTTCCCTGTTATGGAATTCGCATTTTCAACTTCTAGTTCGAATGCATGTATTCCATTATCCATCGAAACTTTAAAAGATAAGCTTGGCGTTTCAAGCAAAATCTCCTCTTTTACTGTTCCACTTGGCGCTACTATCAATATGGATGGTACTGCTATCATGCAGGGAGTTGCCGTTGTATTTATCGCGGATGCTTACGGAATTGAATTGACTGCCGGAATGCTAGGTACTGTAATCGCTACTGCTACCTTAGCATCTATCGGTACAGCGGGAGTTCCTGGTGTCGGCCTTATCACTCTTGCAATGGTACTTACTTCCGTAGGACTTCCAACAGAAGGCATTGCACTCATTATGGGTATCGACCGTATTGTTGACATGGTTCGTACCGCAGTCAATGTAACTGGAGACGCCGTATGTACTACTATCGTAGCAAAACAGGCAGGTATGTTAGATACAGATATTTATTACGCAGAAATTGAAGATGAAGAATAAAAAAAACGGCTGTCGCAAAATATTTTTGTGGCAGCTTTTATTTTGTTTTCTTGAGAATTATGCCACGCGATAAATGGCTGTAAATTCTTCTCAATAAGGAAATCGAAATTTTATAAAAAACACACTTCTTGCTTTTATGATTTTTCATGTCCGGCAAAAGGTTTTACAATTTGCATCGGTTTGTCCGTGTGCATAAAGACACCTTGATGAGGATTTCTTAGTTTCTCTTATGTGGACAGGATTATAAAATGTCATATGCCATGCAAATGTCTGAGCACTGTTTTAGTGCGAGTTTTTGCATGGCATATGTAATATCAACTTTATAAAACTGTCCACATTAGAGAAACTTGAAATTAGAATAGGTGTCTGTTGCACATAGGACAAATCCGATACAAATAGTAAAAGCGTTGCCAGACACGAATTTTAAGCAAGAAGTCTGCTTTAAGAAAATAAACGATTTCCTTCTAATGTTCAGAATTTACAGGCATTTATCATCGTGACATATTTTCTCAAGCATTTAAAAAAAGCTGCCACAAAAAATATTTTGCGACAGCCTTTTTTATTTTATAAAAGATTTAAAATATGCGCATTGTTCATCATTACAAAGTTTTCCAGTTTCATTTCGCATATCTAAATGGAATACATGTCCTAGTTTTTCAAATTCACTACCATATAATTTATATACGTATGGAATATCATATTTTTCTAGTTTCTTTGCAAATGTGTCTGGCTGACTTCGGAGAAAATCTTCATTAGAAGTCATAATGAAACATGGTGGAAACTGCTCATTTACATGTGAAATTGGACTTAAAAGCTCTATATCTGACTCATTCCAGTTCTTTGGTAACACATCTTTTATAAGCTTCGTAGCGGCACCAGCCATTCCATCTTTCGCTGTATCAATATCTAAAACTGCACAGTTTAATGCGATTGCCTTTGGAAGCACATTCCGTTCTGGTTTAAATTCAAACCTTGAAGCAAAATCGGAATTGGTACACATAGCACAATACAGAGCCAAAATATGACCACCCGCTGAATCACCTACTGCAAAAATATTATCACGATCCATTCCATATCTTGTCGCATTATTTCTTACCCAATCAAATACCGAAACGGTATCCTCTAGATGACAAGGAAATTTGTTCTCCGGAGAAAGTCGATATGTAAAATTGACCACGACAAATCCTCTTTGGGCAAGACTGATGCAGTAATGGCTATACAATTCTTTATCACCGTATACCCAGCCTCCACCGTGTACACTTACAATAACAGGCAGTTTTGGTGCAGCACCAACCGGACGATATACATCTAACACATTCATTTTATGTGGTCCATACGATATATTTTCACTACGAATTACATCTTCCGGATACACAAGTCCTGCATCTCGTTTTGCATCATTTCTTTTACTCATTATGCGCATCATGAAACTCATCACTGACATAGCATTTTTCTCCCCGTATCTATGATTATATTCATTTTATCATAAAACCTTAGAAAACGCTAAGTATATTAGACATGACTTAAATATTTTTCCTTTGTTGCCAGACCACCTCTAATATGTCTTTCTGCCTTATTTACATCCAGAACTTTTCGAACTTCATTTGCAAGTGCTGGATTTACCTGCGCAAGACGCTCTGCACAGTCCTTATGTACGGTACTTTTTGAGATCCCAAATTTCTTTGCAGCCTGCCTTACAGTTGCATTATTTTCGATAATGTAATTCGCCACTTCTACGGCTCTGTCTTCAATATATTTTTTCATGAGAATACCCCTGCAATACGTTTTTTACATTGTATGCAGGGGTTTGTTCATTTATGTTCTATTTTACTTCAATTACTTTATATCCAGCATCTACTACGATTTGTACTAAAGCTTCATCAGAAATTTCTGCTGCAAGTGTTACCACTGCAGTTCCTGTTTCATGACTTACAACAGCATCTGCAATTGCATCATTTGCTTCTAATGCTTCTTTTACTCTGCCACTGCAATGTGGACACATCATACCTTCAATTACTAATGTTTTTTCCATATTTTTTCTCTCTTCCTTTTGCTTTATTTTCTTATCCTTATTCGTATTATACACCTTAAACAAATTTAATCGCAGTGCATTTGTCACCACACAAAAGCTTGATAAACTCATTGCCGCAGCTCCAAACATAGGATTTAATTCCCAGCCCAAGGTCGAGATAAATACACCTGCCGCCAATGGTATTCCAATCGCATTGTAGAAAAATGCCCAGAATAAATTCTCGTGAATATTTTTGAGTGTCACTCTTGAAAGACGAATCGCTGCTGCCACATCTGTAAGTCTGCTCTTCATCAATACAACATCTGCCGCATCAATCGCTACATCTGTACCTGCACCAATCGCAATCCCAATATCCGCTCTTGTAAGGGCTGGAGCATCGTTGATACCGTCACCCACCATAGCAACCTTGCCTTTATTCTTTAACTCACGTATAACAGCTTCCTTGCCTTCTGGGAGCACACCTGCGATTACCTCATCTACGCCTGCCTGTTTTCCAATCGCTTTTGCAGTCGTTTCGTTATCACCGGTCAGCATGACTACATGAATTCCCATATTCTGAAGCTGTCGAATGGCTTCTGGACTATCTTCTTTGATGGTATCTGCGACTGCAATGATACCAAGCAACTGCATGCCCATTGCAAAGAATAATGGGGTCTTTCCTTCTGCCGCCAATCGCTCTGCAATAACCTTAGTTTCCACATCCATGACTGGACCTCTGTCGATATCTGGTGTGGAACCATTCATACTCTTTAACACACCTTCCACAAACTTGTGATTTCCACCATATAATGTTTTTTCGCCAAACTTCGCTTGAAGACCATTGCCAGGCAAAATCTTAAAGTCTGTAATTTTCTTTGCAAATACTTTTTCTTCTTTCGCCTTTTCTACAATCGCATGTGCAAGCGGATGTTCGCTCTTACATTCCAAAGAATAGGCATAAGAAAGTAGTTCTTTTTCATCTATATCCGCAATTGGATAGATATCTGTCACTTGTGGTCTTCCACTTGTGATTGTACCCGTCTTATCCAATGCGATAATCTGTGTTTTTCCTGTTTCTTCTAAAGATACTGCAGTTTTAAAAAGCACACCATGCTTTGCGCCCATTCCACTGCCGACCATAATTGCTACTGGTGTGGCAAGGCCTAAAGCACATGGACAGCTAATTACAAGCACAGAAATAGCTCTTGCAATCGCAAAGCCAAACGTCTCACCTGCAAGCAACCATGCAGCAAAGGTAATTAGGGCAATCGTAATTACAACTGGCACAAACACACCCGACACCTTGTCTGCAATTTTTGCGATTGGAGCCTTTGTTGCTGCTGCATCGCTAACCATCTGAATAATCTGACTAAGCGTCGTATCTTCACCTACACGTGTTGCCTTGCATCGCAGGAACCCTGACTGGTTTACTGTCGCAGCGCTTACTTTATCTCCTACCGCCTTGTCTACTGGAAGACTTTCACCTGTAAGCGCCGATTCGTTTACCGCTCCATTTCCCTCTAACACAAATCCATCGACCGGAATATTCTCCCCTGGACGAACAACGAATTCATCTCCAATCTGTACCTCTTCAACTGGAATGGTAAGTTCTTCTCCTCTTTTCAAAACTGTGGCAGTTTTTGGAGCAAGCTCCATAAGAGATTTTAGAGCATCCGTCGTTCTTCCTTTTGAACGTGCCTCTAACATTTTACCTACGGTAATCAAAGTTAAAATCATCGCAGCAGATTCAAAATAGAATTCATGCATATATTCATGTGCCAAGGCCATATCACCCTTTACCACAGCATCTGACATCGCAAACAATGCATAGGTACTATACACAAAGGACGCACCCGATCCCAATGCTACAAGTGTGTCCATATTTGAGGACTTGTGCACAAGACCTTTAAATCCACTGATAAAGAATTTCTTATTGATAAGCATAATGATGATTGTCAGAAGCATCTGGAGTAGTCCCTGAGCAAGCATATTGCTTGCAAAGAATTCTGGCAAAGGCCAGTTCCACATCATATGGCCCATGGAAAAGTACATCAGCACCAACAAAAATCCAAGAGATGCAAATAATCTTTTTTTCAGTTTTGGAGTTTCGTGATCTTCCAAGGCTTCACGTGCTTCTGCATAGTCAACTCGATAGCTCTTGTTTTTTTCATCAGCCACATGACTGCCACCCTTTGCTGTCGCACCATATCCAGCATCGACTACCGCCTTTATAATTTCACTTTCTGCTGCATCACCATCCACACCCATGGAATTTGTAAGCAGATTTACCGAACAGGAAGTCACTCCCGGTACCGCGTTTACTGCTTTTTCCACACGGGCACTACAGGCTGCACAACTCATGCCTGTTACGTTATATTGTTTCATTGTATTTCCTTATTTCTATTTGTAACTATTAAATAATTTTTCAAATGCCACAAAACTTCTCTTTATCATCTCTTCGTCGACACAATAAGAGATTCTTACATATCCAGGACAACCAAATCCATCTCCTGCTACTATCAGCAAATCTTCCGCCTTTGCTCTTTCACAAAAGCTTTCCGCATCCTCTTTCAATGCTTTCACAAACATATAGAAGGCACCTTGTGGTTTGAAGCACTCATATCCAATTTTTGTAAGACCTTCATATAAAAGATCTCGATTTTTCTTGTAAAGCTCAACATCACCTGTCTGCCCCTGGCAGAGGGTAATCACCTTCTGCATCATGCTTGGAGCACATACATATCCTAGTGAACGTCCTGCGCCTGCTACTGCCGCATAAAGCGCCTTGCTCTCATATGCTTCCTGTGGCACGAGAATATATCCAATACGCTCCCCTGGTAAAGAAAGAGATTTACTATAAGAATAACAAACTAATGTATTTGCATAATACTTTGTAACAAAAGGCACTTCTACTCCATCATATACGATTTCGCGGTATGGTTCATCTGCGATAATAAAAATAGGATGTCCATACTCTGCCTCTTTTTTATTAAGTAAAGCTGCCAGTGTTTCAATCGTTTCTCTAGAATATACGCTTCCCGATGGATTGTTTGGCGAATTGATAATAACACCTTTTGTATGGGCATTTATCAACTTTTCCAATTCTCTGAGGTCAATCTGGAAGTCTTTGGTATCTGCAGGAACCACTTTTAAAGAAGCTCCTGTTGCTTCTACAAAAACTTTATACTCAGGGAAAAATGGGGCAATCGCGATATATTCATCCTCATTTGAAGTTGTCAGTGCATGAAATGCAATTGACAAAGAAGCTGCCGCGCCCATTGTAATATACAAATCATTGGCCTCAAAATGTGTACCATGGGTTTGGTTTAAAAAGTCTGCAATAGCGGTTCTTGTTTCCACATCCCCCTGTGCAGAAGTATAACCATGCAACTTGATGCCGTCTAATTCTTCTGTCAACTGGCGAATCGTCTCATCTACACAATCTGGCGCTGGTACCGTAGGGTTTCCAAGAGAAAAATCATATACATTTTCTACTCCTACTATTGCAGCTCGTTGCTTTCCATATTCGAATAATTCTCGAATTGCGGAACGTTTGCTCCCTAATTCATAAGCTTGTTTATTGTAAATCATAATCCATTTCCTTAGTTAAGTTTAAAGCGATTTACCTCTGTATCTAAACCATTTGCAATATCCAGATTTGAATTTGCTTCCGAACCAATATCATCTACCCTGGTTGTAATTTTTACAGTTGCTTCCGATACGTTTGAAATACCTTTTGCATTTTCTTCAATCGCAATATTTACTGAGTTTACAGAATCACGAATCGATTCAACATTTGTTTTCAAAGCCTCACTCGAATTTGCAAATTCTGTCATCATCTGATTCATGCTTCCAACATCATTCTGGTAATCCTTACTTGTTTCAAGAAGTTTTTCATAACCAGTCATAGCAGTTTCGTCCATGAACTGAATCATCTTTTCTGCTTCTGCTGCAAGCTCATTTACCGCATCAATAACCTGTTTACTTACTACCTGAATCTCAGCAGCTGCTTCTGCGGAATTTGCTGCCAGCTTGCCGATTTCATCTGCTACTACTGCAAAACCACGTCCTGCTTCACCAGCTCTTGCAGCTTCAATAGAAGCATTCAGAGAAAGAAGATTGGTCTGACTTGTAATGCTGATAATATTATCTGTAAGAGCGCTAATAGTTTCTACTGCTTTCGATTTCTCAATCTTTTCGTTTACAGATGCTGACATTTCACCCGCAAGACGTTTTGCACTTTCCTGCTCTGCGACAGCATTCTGATATACGACAGCAGCTTTTGCCATAATGTCATCCGAAGATACGCGACCGTCTTCAGCACGTCCATTAATGACTTCTATTTCTTCTGAAATATCCAGAATGGAATCATTAATTTCTGTAAGAGCAGCACTGGTTTCTTCCATACCTGCACTCATCTCTTCCATTGTAGCCGATACATCTGTGATGCTGTCCTGTGCAGCTGCCAAATTAGAAACTACTAATTTTGAAGACATGTTTAAGTTATTTGAATTACCAGCAATATTTAACATAATGCTACGAATGTATTCCAGCATTGCATTTACGTTTGTTGCAATTAATTCTAATTCATCACCCGATTTGATTTCTAATTTCTGAGTCAAATCTCCTTCGTTATTTACTAAATCATAAAGTTTCGCATTTACGCCATTTAATCCCTTCATGATATTACGAATAACAAGGATAACTAC
>JAZKYR010000017.1:0-9460 GCA_045612245.1 Agathobacter sp. | reverse complement strand
GGTATGTGCGGAGCATGCCGTTTAATAGTTGGTGATAAAGTGAAGTTTGCATGTGTAGACGGCCCGGAATTCGATGGACACTTGGTTGATTTTGACCAGGCTATGAAAAGACAGGCTCAGTATAAGACAGAAGAAGGTCGTGCTATGCTTGCATTAGAAGAAGGCGATACACATCACGGCGGATGTGGACACTGTCACTAATATCAGAAAGACGAGGTTAGAATAATGGACGTATTAAAGAGAGTACCGGTTCGTGAACAGGAACCAGAAGTAAGAGCAAAGAACTTTGAAGAAGTATGTTACGGCTATAATGCTGAAGAAGCAGTAGCAGAAGCTGGTCGCTGCTTAGGCTGCAAAAATGCAATGTGTGTAAAAGGATGTCCTGTATCTATCGACATTCCAGCATTTATTGAACACGTTAAAAATAATGAGTTTGAAGAAGCTTATCAGACAATTTCGCAGTCTTCAGCACTTCCTGCAGTTTGTGGTCGTGTATGTCCTCAGGAAAGCCAGTGTGAAGGTAAATGTATCAGAGGATTTAAAGGGGATCCAGTTTCTATCGGTAAATTAGAGCGTTTCGTAGCAGACTGGGCTCGTGAAAATGGAATTAAACCTAAAAAAGCAGAAAAAATGAATGGTCAAAAAGTAGCCGTTATCGGTTCTGGCCCTGCAGGTCTTACTTGTGCAGGAGACCTTGCAAAACTTGGCTATGAAGTAACTATTTTTGAAGCGCTTCATGCAGCTGGTGGTGTACTTGTATATGGTATTCCAGAGTTCCGTCTTCCAAAAGACAAGGTAGTAGCTGCAGAAGTAGAAAATGTAAAAGCACTTGGTGTTAAGATTGAAACAAACGTAGTTATTGGTAAATCAATCACCATCGACGAACTTATCGAAGATGAAGGCTTCGAGGCTGTATTTATCGGATCTGGCGCAGGTCTTCCTAAGTTTATGGGTATTCCAGGAGAACAGGCAAACGGCGTATTCTCTGCAAATGAATACTTAACCAGAAACAACCTTATGAAAGCATTCCAGGAAGGATATGAAACACCAATCAGCCGCGGAAGCAAAGTAGTAGTTGTAGGTGGTGGTAACGTAGCAATGGATGCTGCTCGTACAGCACTTCGTCTTGGTGCGGAAACACATATCGTCTATCGTCGTAGTGAAGCAGAACTTCCTGCACGAGTAGAAGAAGTACATCATGCAAAAGAAGAAGGTGTTATTTTTGACCTTCTCCAGAATCCAACAGAAATCCTCGTAGATGAAAATGGATGGGTAAAAGGAATCAAGATTATCAAAATGGAACTTGGTGAACCAGATGCATCTGGCCGTCGCCGTCCAGTAGAAGTACCGGGTTCTGAATACGAAATCGAATGCGATACAGTAATCATGTCTCTTGGAACTTCTCCAAACCCACTTATTTCTTCTACTACAGAAGGATTAGATATCAATAAATGGCAGTGTATCGTTGCAGAAGAAGCAACTGGTGCTACATCTAAAGAAGGTGTATACGCTGGTGGTGATGCTGTAACAGGTGCAGCTACCGTAATCCTTGCAATGGGTGCTGGTAAAGCAGCTGCTGCAGGTATTCATGAGTATTTATCAAATAAATAAAATATTTAGGACTGACTTAGGTCAGTCCTTTTATTTTGCGAATATTTCCTGTAGTCTTGTTAAAAATTCAAAAATAAGGTATAATTACTCTAACTATGTAGACATGAAGGAAAGAGGACGAAAAGGTGCGTAAACGTATTAAACAACTGGCCAGAGGCAAGTTCGAATACGCAAAACCTGAGCTCATCTTGTCTGAGGAAGAGGTTTCTTTTTCTGTAATCGAAGGAGAGGATTACGAGGGTAGTTTTACCATTGAAAATCCAAAGGAAATCAAGCTTCGTGGACTTGTGTATTGCACACACCCACGCATGGAAGTCATTAATCCTCAGTTTGAAGGCGAGCAGGTTCGTATTCGTTATAAGTTTAATAGTTTTGGTTTAAGTGAAGGGCTGACTGAGAAGGGCGATTTCGTAATCGTTTGTAATCAGACTGTGATCAGTCTTTCTTTTTGTGCGTCCATTTCTAAGAAATATGCGGAAACTTCCATTGGCCCTATTAAGAATCTGTATGATTTTTCGTGCTTGGCAAAGGCGGATTGGGATGAGGCTTTCCATTTGTTCTACAATAAGAATTTTCCAAATATTATCAAGCCAAATGAGATAAAAGAAAGTATGATTTATCGCGGTATTATTACTGCGAAACCATGCAATCAGAATTTGGAAGAATTCTTAATCGGAATCCGTAAGAAAGAAAAGATTTCGTTTAAAGCAGATAAAAATCAGTTTGAACTTTTTGAAGTGACAGATACGGTAAAAGAGACTGTCGAACTTAAGAAGGATAACTGGGGATATATAGAGATAAAGGTTTCTTGTGATGCAGATTTCATTCGCTTACCAAAGACTAAGATTCGTACGGAAGATTTTATTGGAAGTACTTATCTGTTGTCATTCTTTGTGGAACCAGAGAAACTCCATGCCGGCAAGAATTTTGCCAGAATTCAACTCTCTACCGTTTACGAAACTGTAAGTGTAGATGTGATGGCAGATAGCAGACCTAAGGCAGAAGGTGCTTTAGAAGAGTCTTTAGAAATCAAAGAATGCTTAGCTGGAATCATGGAACTTTATCAGGCATACCGTTTGAAACGTATCGTGACTGGAGTATGGGCAAATGAAACCATATCCATTTTGGATCATCTTCATGCACTTCAGCCAGACGAACCAATGCACCGTCTGATGAAAGCACAGTGCTTGATTATCAATAGACAAAGACAGGAAGCAGAGTGGATTCTTGAGGAATTTAAACGCGAATGGATAGATAGAAAAGCGCCAGTCTGGGGCTATTATCTCTACATTATGACACTTCTTGAGCGTGAACCGAAGTATGTAGACAAGCTGACCAGGGAAATTGAGATGATTTTCCGTGAAAATCCAGATTCTGTAATGTTGTTCTGGGTGCTTACCTTCTTACAGGAAAAATACATTGGCAACAATGCTCTGAAACTAAAGGATATTGAATACTGGGTAATGAAGGGGTGTTCTTCTCCATACCTGTATTTAGAAGCATATTATTTGATTTGGCAGGATCCATATCTTTTGACCAAACTGGATGCTTTTGAAGTACGTGTACTTCGCTGGGCAGCAAGACGCCGTGCGATTACCAAGGATATTGCAATTCAGATTTTTCAGATAATGGAGACTTGCAAGGAATTTAGTCCGGTATTATATCAGCTTTTATGTGTGGCATATGAAGCAAATCCTAAGCCAGAATATGTGGGTGTTATTTGTGGATACTTAATTAAGAGTCAGCAGTATCATCCAATGTATCATCACTGGTTTGAAAAAGGAATTGAACTGGAACTTCGGATTACCAGTCTGTATGAGGCATATTTGCTTTCTATGGATGAGCGAAAAGTGGACCAGGTGCCAAAGATTATCCAGATGTATTTCCAGTACGAAAGCGGCTTGCCATATAAGAAGATGGCAGTGCTTTATAACAATATTATTGCATCGAAGACGACAAATCCGGAAGTATATCAGAAGTACTGTAGAACCATGGGCAGATTTGCCATGGATCAGATTCTGGCAGGACATATTGATGATAATCTGGCCGTCGTATATGACGATATGTTAGATTTGGGTGTTATTAATCAGGAGATTTCCAAGGCGTTGTCTTACATTATTTTTACTCATAAGGTAGTAGTGTTAGACAAGCGTATGGTACGTGCGATTATCTATCAGCGTCAGATGAAAGATCCACAGATTGTTCCTATTTTGGACAATACAGCATATTTCCAGCTGTATTCTAAGGAATATGTCATTGTATTTGAGGATGAAAAGGGACACAGATATTCTGGAAGTATCGGATATCAGCTTCAGAGCCTGATGGATGCACAGAAGTACTTAGAAAAATGTATGGAACTTACACCATTACAGCTTCCATATCTGATTTCATATTTCGATACAAGACAAACTTATCTGACCTTTGAGAAAGAAGATAAAGAGCATTTTAAACCGCTTATGTTCTCAGAGGCAATCAGTGCTGAATATAAGGCACGCCTGTTGCCAGAAATTCTTAGATTTTATCAGATACAGGCCTTTGATGCATCTGTGGAAGATTACTTACTTAAGGCAGATTACAATAAACTAGACGATGCTTCTCGTAAATTTGCAATAGAGCTTTGTGTAGATAATCATTTATATGATTTTGCTTATGATAAAATTACAGAGTATGGAATTGACCAGATTGGTTCGGCTGCAAAGGTAGCTTTGGCAAGTTACATGATTGAGCAGACAGAGTATGAAGAAGATGAGTTCTTACTTAATCTTTCCATTACAGCATTTCGTGCCAAGAAATACAATGACAAGATGCTTAAGTACTTGTGCATGCATTTCAACGGTCCTACACAGGATATGCAGGATATCTGGTTTGCGGCTAAGAATTTTGACATTGACCGCTTTGATATTTCAGAGCGAATTTTAGTTCAGATGATGTATGCAGATGACTATGTATTAGAGGGTATGCCAGTCTTTCGATATTTCTATGAAGCAGGTGGTAAGGACTTTATTACATTGGCATATATATCTGATTGTGCGCATCGATATTTTGTTGAAAATCAGAAAATTGATGATGATGTATTTGAACTGATTGAAGCAAGATACATATATGATCTTGAGTTAAATGATGCTTGTAAACTGGCACTTTTAAAACACTATGCAGATTCTGTGAAGGTGTCTGAGCGTCAGTTGGCAATCGAGGATGAACTTTTAGCAGAATACACAAGAAGAAATATGTTGTTTGCATTTTATAAGAGATTGTCTCCAGACCTTGTACTCAAATATCATTTGTATGACAAGGTGTTTCTGGAATATCGAACTAATCCTCACAGTCATGTGGTGCTTCATTACAGTCGAGATGAGGATGGCGATGCATTCTTGACAGAAGACATGTTGGATGTTTATGACGGAATTTTCGTAAAGGCCTTTACGATGTTTTTTGGAGAGGCGATTCAGTACTATATTAGTGAAGAATATGGAAATGAAGTCGAAGTAACGGAGAGCAACCGTGTCGTAAACAATGATGTCTACAACAAGGATGATGAAAGCAGATACAATCTGCTGAACCAGATGCTGATTTCTAATACATTACAGGAAGAGGCAGAACTGTATCAGGCGATGAAGAAGTATGCCGGATATGAAGAATTGACACAGAAGGTGTTCAAATTATTATAAACAGAGGGTAGCATGGAAGTAAGAAGAGAACCGATTATCCTGGGTATCGATTTAAACGATCGATGTGCCATGGTAAGTTACTACCAACTGAATATGAAAGAACCAGAGACCGTTAGTACGATTGCGGGTAGCGAGAATTACCAGATTCCAACCCTTTTAGCAAAGCGTAAGCATTTGGGACAGTGGTTTTATGGAGATGATGCCAAAAAGATGGCCAAGACTTCAGAGGTTATCTGTGTCGATGCTCTTTTGAAACGTGCCGTAAACGGAGAATCCATTCGTATCGAAGAAGAAAGTTTTGAAGCATGGGAGCTCTTAGCTTTATTCCTTAAGAAAATCATGGATTTGCCATTGAAACTCGGTACGATTCCAGGGATTGACCGTGTAGTGCTATCGGTGGATAGACTTTCCAAAGAAAATATGGAGGTTTTCTGGAAAATCGCTCCAAAGCTTGGACTTTTGCCAGAGCAGTTTATGGTAATTGACCATAAGGAGAGTTTCTATTACTTTGCCTTAAGTCAGCCAGAATCATTTTGGATTCATGATGTATATCTTTTCGAAAACGATGGAAAGAATTTATTCTACTATGGTTTACAGCGTGATACACGTACGATGCCACAGGTAGTTTCCATTCGTGAAAGTATCAAGAATCCGATGGACGAAAACAAAGATCAAGAGTTTTTAGGAATCTTACAAAGAGCGTTTGAAAACAAAATTGTTTCTACCGTATATTTGGTAGGGGAAGGTTTTGATGGTGGCTGGATGAAGGATTCCCTGACCTATCTTTGTCGCAATAGAAGAGCTTTCTTAGGAAACAATCTGTACAGCAAAGGTGCTTGTTATGCTGGCTTTGTGAGAACTCACACTGAAAATTGGAAATGCATCTATATGGGTGAAAACGAGATGAAGTTTAACCTGAGTTTAAAGGTGCGTGATCGTGGGGAGCTTGCTTTCCATACTTTGATTAGTGCGGGTAAGAACTGGTTTGAAACCAAAGGTGAATGTGAAGTGATCCTGGGAAAAGAAGCAGAAGTGGATTTCTGGAAACAACTTCCAAACAGCAGAGAGGCTGTGATAGAAACTTTGGAACTTACAGATTTGCCTAGCAGACCAGAGCGAACGACCAGACTTCGCATTACTGCGACGCCGGTGTCGGATGAGAAGATTGAAGTTGTCATTCGTGATTTGGGATTTGGAGAAATATTCCGAAGCACGGACAAGACTTGGAAGTATATTATGACTATGTAACTTGGTGGTAAACCTAACGACGGAGGCTATATGGGTGAAATTTTAATTTGTAATGAACCGATAGCAGCTTTGCCCTATTATATCGAAGGGATTTCTTGGAACGTATATTCCTTGGAAGAATTGTGTTATTACGTAGAACAAAACACACTGCTTCTCGAAAAGGATTTCATGAACGAGGAGCTTTGTACCTGGATAGGCAAAGAGGTAAAAAACTTAAAATTAGCAGAACAGCTTCGTGACATCATGCGTATGGATGGACGTCTTTCTGAATTCGTATCGGCCTTGTTGGTAGAGTGTGGATATTGCTCAAGAGATACCATAAGAGAAATTGTACGAGTTGTGAAAGAGATGGAAGAGAAGTCTGACTTTGAATGCAACAAAGTACGTGCAGATCGCTTGATGGAAAAAGAAAAATATTTAAGCAGTATTTATGAATACAAGAGCCTTTTAGATTCTAATGAAGCCGGAGAGCAAAGTAAGGAACTCATTGGAAATATCTGGCACAACCTTGGTACAGCTTATGCAAGACTCTTTTTGTTCAAAGAAGCGGTACATTGCTATGAAAAAGCATATGAACTCAATGGAAATCCTGAGTCTGAAGAAGCGCGTCAGATGGCAGAAAGATGCTTAAGCGGAGAAGAAGGAATTCTGCAGGCTCCAGAAGAGTTTGTGAATAAATTAGAAGCGATTGCGATACTTAATTCTGGTACACAAAAACGCCAGTATCGCAAAGCAATTTCCGATGTGATATTTAATTGGAAGGAAGAATACAGAAGAATTTGTAGGATTTAATTATGTCTCTTTTAAATAGATTGTTTGAACGATTTAATAAGAAAAAAAGAAGAGTTGTCTATCGTGAATATATGGAGTTTCCGGAAATGCCAGAGGAAACTATTTATACAAACCAGGTGTTCTCAGATGATCCAAATGCGATGCGAAATCACGTAATCGATATGTGTGAGCAGATGATTGATATTTCCAGAGAACTGGACGATGTGCGACATGAATATGAGCAGGTTACAGAATATTTAAACGATATTCAGATTGTAGAAGGACTTGGCGGAGAACAGAGAAAGCAGTTAGACGAAGTTGCGACACAGGTGTCGAAACTTCTTACTGTGCGAAATGATTATCTGAATGCAGAGCAAAAAATTTCAGATGAGGTTTTTAATCAGATGGAAGAAATGGAAGCAGAGGTTCCAGCCATTATCCGTAGACTTAAAGTGAATGAAGCGGATTTAGAAACCGTTAAGCAGGATTTAAACTTACTCGCCAGTGAAAAGATAGAATGGAATGTGGTTCGAGAAGAAAGAGAAGAAGAACTTCAAGCGCTTGGTAAATTATCAAAGCTTTTGTTGTTTGGCTTTGGTGGAATTGCTGTTTTAGTATTGCTTTTGTCTATGGCATTTGAATGGGAGTTGTTGCCGCTGATTATAGTTGCGCTTTTAGCGACTTTGGCAGCTTCCTATGTGATTTTACGTATGCAGGAATGTAACAAAGACATTAAACGAAGTGATGTGAACAAGAATTACATCATTTCTTTAGAAAATCGAATCAAAATTAAGTATGTAAATGCCAAAAATGCAGTTGATTACACTTGTAATCGTTTTCACGTAAAGGATTCGAAGGAACTCACCTATAACTATGAGCAGTATAATGAAATCTGCAAAGAACGTGAACGATTCAAACAGACCAATGAGGAATTGGATTATTACAAGATTCGTTTGGTGAAGATGCTTCGTACCCTCAATTTGTATGATGCAAAGGTTTGGCTTAATTATGCCAATGCCATCATTAATAAAAACGAAATG
This sequence comes from Agathobacter sp., assembly GCA_045612245.1. GTDB lineage: Bacteria > Bacillota > Clostridia > Lachnospirales > Lachnospiraceae > Roseburia. The sequence continues at coordinate 1,122 of JAZKYR010000017.1, read as the reverse complement.
GTAGAATTAAAACACGAGCTTTTTTCAAGAAGACAGTTTCTTCGAAGCCGTATTGATTATAATCTGAAAGCAATTTCAGATATGAGAAAAGACGTAGATTTATATGTTGATAAACTTGGACCTAAAGCGGGTCAGATTATGACGATTGTAAATCGTGTTGATGAATTGAATAAAGGCTTAGGTTTATTATAGAAGAGGAGCACATTGCTCCTCTTTTTGCATATCTTATATTGTATTAAGAATATAGGAGACTTATGTATGGGAAATAATATGAGCCCTCATCAGCGTGATATGATGTATCAACGTGATATGATGAATAAGGGTAGAAACCATATGCATACACGTAATATGGAGCGAAATTGCAACTGCGAAATGAACGAACCTTGCATGATGCCACGTATGCCAGAACCATGTGAAACAGGATGTGAGAGAAATCAAAACAGAAATCGTTGTGATGATGATTGCAGTCGTGGCCGTGACATGCTCTATGGTATGCCACTCGCTATGGGATATGTACCTTGGCAGAATTTTGAATGTACCTATGAACCAGCTCAGGCGCTACAGGTTGGTACGATTTTTCCTGAACTCGACAAACCATTTTATGGAAGAAGGGGTGTGCGTTTATGAATAGAAAGCAAATGTTAGAATGGGTACAGGCACTTAGTTTTGTGGTAGTAGATATGCAGCTTTATCTGGATACACATCCATGTGACGAAGAAGCATTGGCATATTATAAAGCAGCGGTAGAAAATTATAAGAACGCGAAGATGAAATATGAAGAACATTTCGGCCCACTTACGGCTGTAAATTCATTGGATTGTGACAGATGGGCATGGGCAGATACCCCATTACCATGGGAAGGAGTGAGATAATATATGTGGACTTATGAAAGAAAATTACAATATCCAGTAAACATTAGCAGACCAAATCCTGCTATGGCAAAATTCATTATGAGTCAGTACGGCGGACCAGATGGTGAAATGGGTGCATCTATGCGTTATCTTTCTCAGAGATATAGCATGGACAATAAAAAAGTAGCAGGCCTCCTTACCGACATTGGTACAGAGGAATTGGCTCATCTTGAAATCGTGGCTGCTATCATCCGTCAGCTTACCAAGGGCT
>JAZKYR010000016.1:0-6731 GCA_045612245.1 Agathobacter sp. | reverse complement strand
CGAACATCTTCTTACGGATTTCATCTGCCAATTCTGGTTCTTCAATTTCAAGAGATTCCATAATATGTTTTTCTGTACCACGGTCAACATTACCGAGGATGCTAACAATAGAGTCAACACCACCGACAATTGTGTAATCCTGATTAACAAGAGAAGCAAGTTTGCGCTCTAATACACGCTCTACTTCTTTAATAACGTCTGGAGAAGTTCTATCCATTAATGCAATACGTTTTGCTACATCTGCCTGTTTTTCAGGAGGCAATGCTCCTAACACTAATGCAGACTGACCAGGTGCCAAGTATGATAAAATCATAGCAATGGTCTGTGGATGTTCGTCCTGGATAAAGTTTAACAACTGGCTTGGATCTGTCTTTCGAACAAATTCGAATGGACGAACCTGAAGCGATGCTGTAAGCTTCATAATTACGCCCTGAGCAGCTTCTGCTCCCAGAGCTTTTTCCAAAAGTTCCTTCGCATATCCAATACCGCCCTCTGCAATATACTGCTGAGCAAGACACACCTGATAAAATTCATTCATTATATCTTCTTTTGTCTGTGGGGATACACTACGAGTGTTGGCAATCTCCAAAGTCAATTCTTCAATTTCTTCTTCTTTCAGGTGCTTAAAAATTGTAGCAGCCTTTTCTGGTCCAAGAGCAATCAATAAAATCGCCGCTTTCTGGACTCCATTATAACCTTCACTCATGTTTTACTCCCAATCCTCATTTAACCAGTTACGTAATAACGACGCAACTGCATCTGGATTTTCATCTACGAATTTTTCAATCATAAGTCGAACTTCAGATTTTTCGTTGTAACCAATATCTTCTAATGGTTCTTGTGAATCTGCTGTAGACTCTAATAATGATTCAACGGAAATTTCTGGCTGAAGTTCTTCCACTTTTTCACTTCTTGTGCTACGGAATACAACATATCCAAGAAGTGCAAAGATAAGAACTGCAATAATAATCTGTGCATAATCAGTAAGGCTTCTGCCATCATCTGCTTCATCTACAAATCTTGGCTCTTCATAGCACATAAATGTAATCGCATTTGCTGGGAATCCTGTTGCATTTGCAATTGCAGTCACATAACTTTCGTCTACTTCTACAACTCTAGTTTCAGCATTTGCAGCTTTGAATTCTTCCCAAGTCATCTCATCTAACTGACCAGCCGCACGAAGTTCTACTTCATTGTAAACGATATATTTTGTAGCCATAACCATAGCAGAGCTATCTTCATAAACGACATCTCCACCGGTTCCATGTGTAGTAGTAATCGTTTTATCATAATCATAAATTGTATCTGATTCTGAAATTTCTGTCATTCCAAGAGTACCATCTTCGATAACATAAGTGGTATCATCATTGGTATCTGTTCCTGGAACACCGCCTTCATATCCCTGGTTTGAGGTCATATCATATAAAGACTGCTGTGTAATTGCACCGCCATCCATTCCATTTGGAATACCAAGTTCTGTCTTTACGGTTTCCTTCTGATCAAAGTTGATATTCAGATTCATAGCTACCTGAACATCTGAAAATACTTTCGATTTTACCAAAACATCAGAAATTTCTTTCTTAATCTCATTTTCCATTTTTTCTTTATAGGTCAACTGAGATGAAGCAATTCCCATTGAGGTATTGGCATTTGCACCAGAATAGATTACATTTGCATTCTGGTCAATGATTGTAATACCTTCTGTAGTCTTATTACCAATTTCAGTCGCAACATATAAAGCTAAAGCATACGCCTGGTCAGAATTCATTTCACTGCTTAAGTTTAAAGTAATCGCTGCAGTTGCATTTTCTTCTCTAGAAAGAATGGTTCCATCATCCTTTGGAAGAGTTAAGTTCACAGTTGCACTTTCTACCATTGATAAATCTGCAATATGGTCCGCAAACTTCTGTTCCAAGTAATCCTGATATTTCTTCTGCTTGTCAGCTTCTGTCATAGTAAAACTTCCATCAACTACATTATTGATGCTATAGGTTGTAAGTTCTACCTGGTTCGAACCAAGAAGCATACTAGCTGCACCCAAGTCTTCTTCTTTCACTGTAAAGGTTAACGTTTTCTCATTAAAGGTGTACTCAATGGTCTCATCCGTAGCCAAAAGTTCTTTAATCTTGGCAGCTTCTGCATAATCTTTACATGTATGTAAATTTTCGTATGTAGGTGTAGTCATGACAACTGCAAGAATTACAAGTGCAATCATAATAACTGAAAAAACACTAATAAGCAGAATTCTCTGTCTATTATTGAATTTTTTCCACCATTCAACAATTCTATCTAAAATCTGTTTTACCTGTTCTGGCATGATTTATTTCCCTTTCATTTACTAAATCTGCATCTGCATAATCTGCTGATATGCTTCGATGAGTTTATCCCTTACTGCTACTGTATACTGTAATGCTGTATTTGCCTTGGTCTGCGCAATCAACAAATCATGTGTATTGTCTGATTCTCCAAGAGCAAATTCAATGGCAGCGGCTTCTGCCTGATTCTGTAATGTATTCGTCTCATTTAAAGAAGTCATCATAGAATCTAAAATAGAGCTAAAGTCTCCACTCTGTTTGTCCGATATACCCGATAGTGAAGATAGTGTATCGTTATATGCAGAATAAATACTGCTGATATCTTCATCTGTCAAATGAGACAAAGATGAATTTGTAGTATTGGAAGTACCTGTTAGCCCAGTTAAGCCAACTATACTATTTAAACTAGAAACATCCATATGTTAAACTCCTACTATTTTCCAATATTTAACCCAGTTAATGCCATATTCTTAGTTGCATCGAAAGCTGTTGCGTTCGCTTCATATGCACGAGTCGCATCGATAAGGTTTGTCATTTCGGTTACTGTATTTACATTTGGATATGATACATAACCATTTTCATCCGCATCTGGATTGGATGGGTCATATTCCATAATAAAATCTGTTTCATAATCTTCTGAAACTTTACTTATTTTTACACCATTACCTACCGCTCTATTTCTAGATGTAGAAAGGTACTGACTAAATGGTGTTACATCCTTTTCCTGGAAAGTAACGATTTTACGACGATATGGTCCGCCACTTTCTGTAGAGGTTGTATTTACGTTTGCAATATTTTCTGCAATGATATCTGTACGAAAACGCTGTGCTGTCATACCTGAAGCACTGATGTTAAATGACTGAAATAATGCCATAGTCTAATCCCCTTTCCTATCAACTATTTGATTACTGCCTGTAATCTCTGAAATTCAGAAGTTATACTTGTAGTAAGTGCCTGATATTTAATCTGTTCAGAAGCAAGTTCTACTTGTTCTGTATCCATATCCACGTTATTTCCATCTAAACGATAAGAAAAATTGCCATGGTCGGTATATACCATAGGATTGAGTTCTGTTAAATCTACCGCATTCATCTTCTGATCAAGATTCATGTATTTATAATTGCTAAGCTCATTCTTTAATACGGACTGGAAATCAATATCCTGTCTTTTGTATCCTGGAGTCTGTGCATTTGCAATATTATTCGCAATTAAATTCTCTCTGGTCCAGCTAGCATCCGCAGCCTTATCCAATACATTTATGTAACTAAAAGCATTTGTTGAAATCATAATCTATCCCTCCATATACTTATCTCATCCTAGTCCATCATACATATTATAAATGATGAGACGAAAAACACAAGTAAAAAATGCAAAAATTACACAATATTGTGTATTTTTGTCTTAGTTGTCAACAATATGTAGTTTTTTGACATTTTTTGGAATTGTCTAAAAAATCCCCGAAAAGCCCATAAAATCAATATTTAACAACAAAAAAAGGACTTAATTACTTAAGTCCTTTTACGTTATCCGTCCATGTCAAAACACAATTTTTTGTACAATTTTACTATTTCTTGTTCTTTTTCAATTTGTTCAACTCTTCAAAAACTACATCGTTTACTACTTTGATGTAAGTTCCCTTCATACCAGAAGAACGAGATTCAATAACTCCCGCACTCTCAAATTTACGTAGTGCATTTACAATAACAGAACGTGTGATACCTACACGATCTGCAATACGACTAGCAACAAGGATGCCTTCATTGCCTTCTAATTCTTCGAAAATATGAATAATTGCTTCTAACTCAGAGAATGACAATGTGCTGATTGCAGATTTAACGATAGCAACCTTACGCTCTTCTTCTGCACTTTCTTCATTAACAGAACGAAGCATTTCCAAACTCACTACTGTTGTACCGTATTCTGTCAAAATAATATCATCAATATCATATTCTCTATCGCTGCGATAGATAAATAATGTACCTAAACGTTCCCCTGCAATATCGATTGGAGAAATAATCGCACGATATTTACGAGTCTCATCACCAAAACCAAGTGTTTCAAGGTTAACGTTTTCCTTTGTAGACAAAATTCCAAGAAGTCTTTCATTCAAATCTGGATCAATAAATCCACCTACTTCGTCTACAATCAATTCCTTGATAACATCTACACCTTTACATTCGCTAGAGCCTAAAACCTTACCTTTTTTACTAATAACAAGGATGTCCGACTCAAGAATACCTGTGAGCACTTCACAAATATCATTAAATACCACTTTTGATGAATTGTTGTTATGAAGAAGTTTGTTAATTTTTCTGGTCTTATCCAATAACTGGACGCTCATACTAGTATCCCCCTTATATTTATGCATAGATTTTAGCACAATTATTCTGACAATTCAACAAAATGTTTGAATATTCTTTGTATTTTCTAATTTTTCTCTTCATTTGAAGGTTTATTCCAAGTCATGTACTCACAATTTGGATAATCGATACAGCCATAGTATTTACGGCCTTTTCTTGTTCTCTTAATAACAATGTCTTTGCCACACTCTGGACATGGCTGACCAATTTTTTCGAAATAAGGCTTTGTATTCTTACATTCTGGGAAGCCTGGACATGCTAAGAATTTACCATGTGGGCCATATTTGATAACCATATTTCTTCCACATTCGTCACAGATTTCTTCTGAAACCTCATCCTCGATTTTTACTTTTTCAAGTTCTTTTTCCGCCTTTTCTACTGCTGTTTCCAAATCTGGATAGAAGTTTGAAATAACCATCTTCCAGTTTACGTTACCTTCCGCAACACCATCTAAAAGCGATTCCATATTTGCAGTAAAGTTTTCATCTACAATAGTTGGGAAAGATTCTTTCATAATATTGTTTACTACTTCCCCAATTTCTGTTACATAGAGATTCTTCTGTTCTTTTGTGATATATCTTCTTGCAATAATGGTTGTAATTGTAGGCGAATAAGTACTTGGACGTCCAATTCCTAATTCTTCTAAAGCTTTAACTAATGATGCTTCTGTATAGTGTGCTGGTGGCTGTGTAAAGTGCTGCTTTGGTTCTAACTCTTCTAATGTTAATTTTGTACTTTCGTCAAATGACTTAAGAACCGCCTGCTTACTGGTCTTCTCTTCATCTGCTTCTACATACACAGACATAAAACCATCAAATGCAAGTCTTGAAGTAGATACATGGAAATTATATTCGCCTGCAGCAATATTTACAGTAGTTGTTTCATAAACTGCATTTGCCATACGGCTTGCAGCAAAACGTTTCCAAATAAGCTGGTATAAACGGAACTGATCTCTTGAAAGAGAATCCTTAATTTCAGATGGTACACGATTGATATCTGAAGGACGAATCGCTTCATGAGCATCCTGAATCTTACCAGCGTTTTTCTTTGTATTTACTGTTTCTGCTTCGTATTCTTTACCATAGTGTTCTGCTACAAATGCATGTGCAGCTGCATCAGCTTCCTCTGAGATACGAGTTGAATCTGTTCTTAAGTAAGTAATAAGACCTACTGTGCCTTCCCCTTTAATATCCACACCTTCGTAAAGCTGCTGTGCAATACGCATGGTCTTCTGAATTGGGAAGTTAAGTGCCTTTGAGGCTTCCTGCTGTAATGTACTGGTAGTAAAAGGAATTGGAGCTTTCTGACGACGTTCTCCTTTTTTTACAGAAGTAACTTGGAATTCTTTATTTTCTAATCCCTTTAATACCGCATCCATCTCTTCCTGTGAAGAAATGCTAATCTTTTCTTTTCCTTTTGAAGCAAGTTTTGCTACGATTGGTTTCTTTTCCCCTTCTGCGAGGAGTGTTGCTTCAAGACTCCAATATTCTTCTGGCACAAATGCACTGATTTCTTCTTCTCTGTCACAAACAATACGAAGGGCAACGGACTGTACTCGTCCAGCTGAAAGTCCACGTTTTACTTTTGCCCAAAGAAGCGGACTAATCTTGTAACCTACCATACGGTCAAGGGCACGTCTTGCCTGCTGGGCATCTACTAAATCCATATCTATCTTACGTGGATTTTTAAGCGCTGCTTTTACTGCAGTCTTTGTAATTTCGTTAAAACTAATACGATATACATCCTTGTCTTCTAATTTAAGGGCAAACATTAAATGCCATGAAATCGCTTCTCCTTCACGGTCAGGGTCAGTTGCGAGATATATTTTTTCTGCTTTCTTAACTTCTTTACGAAGTTTTGCAAGTACATCCCCTTTTCCACGGATTGTAATATATTTTGGTTCAAAATCTCCTTCTACATCAATACCAAGAGAGCTTTTAGGAAGATCACGTACATGACCATTAGAAGCCAAAACTTCATAGTTCTTTCCTAAGAATTTCTTAATAGTCTTCACTTTTGCAGGAGATTCCACGATTACAAGGTATTTTGCCATTTT
>JAZKYR010000015.1:0-1947 GCA_045612245.1 Agathobacter sp. | reverse complement strand
GATACGAGCTAATGGGAATTTTTCTGTTGGACGGAAAGAAGTTTCTACAATACCGCCACTGATGATGTTACGTAATTTTGTTCTAACAAACGCTGCACCTTTACCAGGTTTAACGTGCTGGAATTCGATAATCTGACAGATGTTTCCATCGTATTCTAATGTAATACCATTTTTAAAATCGCCTGCTGTTACCATTCGATCTTCCTCCTTAAATTTTGTGTTTACACAATTCTTCGACTATTCTACTATATAATACCAGATATTTCAAGCATTTTATGCTTCTAAATCAGAAATCATATCTACACGCATCTGATGTCTTCCACCCATGAATTCTGCATCTAAATATGCTTTCACGATATCTTTTGCAAGTTCACTACCTACAATACGAGCCCCAAATGCGATGATGTTTGCATTGTTGTGTTCTTTGATGAGGTGAGCTGTTGCTACGTCTGAACAAACGCCAGCACGAACACCTTTTACTTTATTCGCTGCAATTGAGATACCTACACCTGTACCACAGATAAGGATACCACAATCAAATCCTTCTTCTACTACTGCATGTCCAACACGTGCACCGATTTCTGGATAGTTGCAACTATCGTTTGTATCTGTACCAAAGTTTACTACTTCGTGTCCTAACTCTTTTACATACTCCATAATTTCAAATTTAAGAGCTGTAGCTGCATGATCATTACCAATCGCGATTCTCATAATTATTCTCCTTTTTTCGAGCTTTCATACTTTTCACCAAATATTTTACGGGTGAGCTTGTAGAAAAACAATATCAATTTCTCAGGTATTCGTTTTAGTACAATCTGGATTTCTTCCTTTGGATGAATTGGCTTTACCAAAATCGTACGAATGCCAGCTAAATTGCCACCCATAACGTCTGTGAAAATCTGGTCTCCTACAAACAATGTATTTTCTGTTGTAGTGCCCATGATTTCCATAGCCTTTCTATAATTACCTGGCATTGGTTTATTCGCTTTAAAAATGTAGTTTACCTGCACTACATCATTAAACATTTTCACTCGTGGCTCCTTGTTGTTGGATAACAACATACAAGAGTAGCCCAATTCTTTCAGATGTGCAAACAGTTCCTTTGCTCTTTCATCTGCTGGCTGGTCATGTGGCACCAATGTATTGTCCACATCAAAGATGACCGCGCGATAACCTTTTTGGTATAACTTATCAAAATCAATATCATAGGTAGAATCTAAATATTCTCCTGGAAAAAAGATACTCATATTGTCTCCTTTGTCTTAAAAAAAGAAAGAATCTCCACTAGAGATTCTTTCCTACAAAATACTGATACTGCTGCAGAGAAAAATCTTTCGCCATATCGGCAATTGCCTGTTTCATATCTACTTTCGTGGTTACTTTGTCCGCCTCAATGATTTCTCTACGAATCACATTTAACTTTATGGAATTATAACTATAAATTGATTCATTTACACGAACATCAGATATGAACATCTATTTTCTCCAAATTAACCTAACATTTTCTTTAATTCGTTCATGAATGTATTTACGTCTTTAAATTCACGATATACAGACGCGAAACGAACATAAGCAACTGAATCCAAGTCTTTTAATTTATCCATAAGGATTTCACCAATTACAGTACTTGGAATTTCTTTTTCTTCTCTATTAAATACTTCTACTTCTACATCATCAACCAATTTAGTAATCTGGTCTGCTGAGATAGGGCGTTTGTGACAAGCACGAAGTACACCAGCTTCAATTTTTGAACGATCATACTGTTCACGAATATTATCTTTCTTGATAACGATAAGTGGAATAGTCTCTACTTTTTCATAAGTGGTAAAACGTTTTCCACAATCATCACATAATCTACGACGTCTGATAGAATTGTTATCATCCGCTGGACGTGAATCAATTACTCTAGTATTTTCGCTGCTACAAAATGGACACTTCATGTGACAC
>JAZKYR010000014.1:0-6398 GCA_045612245.1 Agathobacter sp. | reverse complement strand
TCTACTGGTGGTTCAGAAAATACAGTCATAAGAGCATTCTTATAAATATCTTCTGAGATATTTTCAATGTCATAACGAACTAAAACACGTACATTTGTAACTGTTTTAATTCCAAGATAATTCTTTACTTCTGCTCGTAATTCTTTTGCTTTTACAGCAAAATCAGGTTTCTTTTCTACGTAAACGCGACGTACATTACTCATGTTCTTTCCTCCGAAGTTTTTGTTTGCATGATAAGGTAATTGTAGCATATTTTATACAAAAAAACTACACCTTGCTACGAGTATATCATTTTCCATATAATTAGCAAAATTAATATATTTAATCTTATTTATAAGTTTCCCTCAACAATCGCTGAGTTCTCCACACCCTCTGGTATTTCCGGTTCCACCGGAGTTTCTGGTTCTATCGGAACCTCTGGTTCTACTGGAACCTCTGGCTCTACCGGAACCTCTGGTTCTACTGGAACTTCTGGTTCTACCGGAACCTCTGGTTCTACTGGAACCTCTGGTTCTACCGGAGGCTGTTCTGGTACAGGTGTTTCCACCGCCTCTACCACTAAAATTGCTTCAGCCGTTGCAGTTGTTCCTAGCACTCCAGTTGCAGAATATTTTAAAGTATATGTTCCTGGCACATTTGTATCAATCGCATTCACACCAACTGCAATATATAATCCATCTACATCCGTTGCAAATACACCATCTAAGCAATCAACCACAGCTCCCTGTTTTATGGTAATGTTCTTTACTCCCGTAATCGTTACAGTTCCCGTTCTCCAAGGATTTCCTGCATCCGGGTCTGTTGGATCCCATCCCTTATATGGACTTGCATCAGAAATCTTACACGTAAACGGTTTCCCTAATGGTCCTGGATCTGGACTATCATAAACTTCCACCATTGTACCATTTCTACAATTATCGTATATCCATTTTGCATCCGCAACGGTCAATCGCACGCAGCCTTGAGAAGCGGCCTCTCCCAGCATATTATACTGACCATCTTTTAACATCCCCTTATCCGTCTGTGTATATGGCACAGAATGAAACAGTATATGCCCATTAAAACGAACTGCATACTGACCATATACATCACCAAATAGCAAACGCCATGGATAACGTGCTGATATCTTTGTAACTCCTAACGGCGTAACACCTGTTAAACCTGTAGAACATGCCATCGCTCTTACCGGAACCGTATACTGTCCATTTGTATCTTTTGTGTATACCGTCACACAGTTTGCCTGACGATTAACACGAATATAATATGGATAATCAATTGGCACACTAACCTGTGGCTGCCAAACAATGGCTTGATTTTGCTCCTCCCGAGGAAGAACTTCCTCTTTTACATATACCTCCTCTGTCACAGATTCTTCTACAACTATCTCTTCCGTTTCAGTTTCAAGTTCTATTACGCCTTCCGTTTCCATCTCAGTACCAACTACCACCCTATCGCTGGCGATCACATCCTCGTGGCTAAACTCTATATTTAAAATCAAGACCGCCGTCACAAGAACAATAGCCCATAAAATACACCCTATCACGACATGAATATTTGATTTTTTCATATGTATATCCCCTACTTTGTTATAAATTCAATTGACATCATTTATAAGTCAAGCTTATAATGTACATGTTAATGTAAGATAAGTATAAAGGAGATTCCCATGGATATCAATTACGAATTATATAAAGTTTTTTATTATGTAGCATCTTCTTTGAGTTTCTCAGAAGCCAGCAAGAAGTTGTTTATTTCTCAATCCGCTGTCAGCCAGTCTGTAAAAACACTTGAAAAGAAACTGGGGCAGACACTTTTCATCCGTAGTACAAAAAAAGTGCAGCTTACCCCTGCCGGTAGCTTATTACTTAAACATATTGAACCAGCAATGAATTTAATCTCCCGTGGCGAAAGCCAGTTGCTTGACTCCGGTTCTTTAGGACTTGGACAGCTTCACATTGGTGCCAGCGACACGATTTGCCGTTATTTTTTAGTTCCTTATTTAAAGGAATTCCACAAGAAATATCCAAATGTTCCAATCAAGGTAACCAATGCTACTTCGATTCAATGTGTGGAATTATTGGATCAACGTAAAGTTGATTTAATCGTAACAAACTTTCCAAATTCACACCTAAATCATGAATATATACAGAAAAGCATTCACACCTTCCATGATGTTTTTGCTGCTAATCCTGCATATTTTGATTTGGGAGACACAGAGCTTTCTTTTGCAGATTTAAAGAAACATCCACTTATGATGCTGAGTCGCCAAAGTACTACCAGTGAATTCTTACACAGTCTTTTCATTCAGCACCAGTTAGAACTTGTGCCAGATATCGAATTAAACAGCAATGACCTTTTAATCGACTTAGCACGTATCGGTCTGGGCATTGCCTTCGTTCCAGATTACTGTGTAAACGAAGATGATAAAGACCTTGTCATTCTCAAGACGAAGGAAAAACTTCCAGCGCGTCAGATGGTAGTATCTGTAAATACAGCATTTCCAGTTTCTGCCTCAACCGAAGAATTTTTAAAATTACTTCCTAACAACTAAAATAAGAGGAGTCCACAGACTCCTCTTTTATTTCTCCCAGAAATCCTCTAGTTTCTGTTCAATTGTGTCAATATTACAAATCTCATACTGGCTCCACTCACGCGGATACAAATTCCTATAATCTGATTGCAAAAACCTCTCATCCAGTAAGAGTATCACACCTCTATCTTCTGTCGTACGAATCACTCGCCCCGCTGCCTGCAACACCTTGTTCATTCCAGGATAACGAAAAGCATAATCAAACCCATTTCCCGAACGCTTATCAAAAAAGTTCTTTAAGATTTCTCGCTCGCTTCCAATCTGAGGCAAGCCAGTACCAACAACAATTGCACCAATCAGTTTATCATTTGTCAGATCAATGCCCTCGCTAAAAATACCTCCCATTACACAAAACGCAACAAACGAAGTATCATATTCCTTCTCGAAGTTAGCCAAAAACTCTTCTCTGTCTGCCTCTTTCATATTACTTCCCTGCACAACAGATTCTGCCAAGCCACCATCCAACTCCATAAAAACATCGTAGACCTGGTTCATAAACTTGTACGAAGGGAAAAATACCATGTAATTCCCCTTTTTGCAATGTACTGTTTTCGCAATATATTCTGCAATTTTATGAAATTCCGATGCATTTCGCCTTGTATACTTTGAACTTACATCACTACCAAACGCCAAGAGTCGCTGTTCTTCCTTAAAGGTACTTTCTGCATAAATTGCATAATTATCCGGTTCTGTACTTAACAGTTCCTTATAATACTGAATTGGAAGTAGTGTCGCAGAAAAGAACACAACAGCTTTCCCTTTATCAATACATCTCTGCAAATTATTAGATGGGTCTACGCAAAACAGCTTTATCATAAATCTTCCATCTTCTTGAATTTCACTGTATATCTGATAACACGCATCTAGATTTTCTTCTATTCGCAGATAATTTCTCAAACTAAAATAAAAATCCAAAACCTCTTTTCTACCCGAAAAATCCATTGGAGCTTGTAGAAAATCATCCAATTCCGCAGCCAATGACATCAATGCAAATGAAAGAGTCCCTGTATGTTCCAGCATCTGATATCCTTCACATTGACGTTTATACTCCAACAAAATCTTATTACATCTTTCACACAACCGTTCAACTTTCTTACTATACGGCTTAATAATTCGTTTAACCGCAAGAAAATCCTCTTTATAAAGCGATGCACTATACATTTCACGGCTTCGATCCACCAGATTATGAGCCTCATCAACAAGAAAAATGTAATCTCCTTTTACCCCATCCTGAAAAAAACGTTTCAAATATACATTTGGATCAAATACATAATTATAATCACAAATAATATTATCCACCCAGCTGGACACATCCAGACTGAGTTCAAATGGACATACTGTATGCTTCTTAGCCTGTTCCCAAATCTCATCCCTAGTAAACATATCACTTTCTTGCAAAAGTTCAAACACTGCATCATTTACCCTATCAAAGTGTCCCTTTGCATATGGACAATATACCGGATTACATTCCATCTCCTCACACAAACACATCTTTTCTTTCGCGGTTAGCTGAATTGTTTTCGCCTTAAGCCCCTGCTCCCTCAAAAGTTGAAATGTCTCTTTTGCAACAGTTCCCGTAATCGTTTTTGCAGTTAAATAAAAAATACGGTCTGCCAAACCTTCCCCTACTGCTTTCACTGCTGGAAAAATTGTAGAAATCGTCTTCCCTACACCTGTTGGTGCCTGAATAAATATATTCTTTCTGCGATAAATCGTTCGATATACATCACTTACAAGTTTCTTCTGACCTTCTCGATATTCAAAAGGAAATTCTAAACTCTGGATAGACGCCTGTCTTTTTTCTTTCCATTCGAATTGAAAATCTGCCCACTTACGATAGCTAGCTATCAAATCTTCAAACCATTCTTCCAATTCTTCAAAAGAAAACTCCTGTTGGAAGTACTTTATCGTTTCAACATCAAGGTTTACATAGGTCATCTGAACTGCAATCTCAGTTAATTCATTCTGCAAAGCATAAATATAAGCATAACACATAGCCTGTGCTTGATGTACAAACACAGGCTGCTCTAAACGATCCAAATTTTTATAAATTCCTTTAATTTCATCAATAACTGTAAATCCCTCGTCATTGATAAAAATACCATCCGCTCGACCTTCCACGATCAATTCGTATTTCTCTGTATAAAGTGTGTACTTTAGTGGTACCTCCGCCAAATAGTCCACACCTTTGGACTTTTGAATTTTTCTATGAATACGACTTCCTTCCATCATCGCATCAGCATTTGGCAAATGTCCATGCCGATTATCAATGTCGCCCTCTCGAAAAATAAACTCCACTAAATTACGCACTGAAATATGCAAATTTTCCATAGCTTTAATTAAAATCCGTCAACATCTTTACAATTGTAATATCTAAATGCTCCATTAAGTCTACCCTTGCCCCACTATTAAGACGAACCACTGGTCGACTCAACATACTTCTATTATTTTTAACCACCAAAGCCTTCTGCCCATTAGAAAGTTCTACTTGCACACCTAATGGATATGGCGCTACATATTCCAAAAATGTAGTTACCAATTCTTTGTCAAACATTCTCTCTGCATTTCCCATCAAATACTCCAAAGCATCTGCTGGATTCATTGCAACTTTGTATACTCGTTTTGTCGTAAGTGCATCATACACATCCGCAACATGAATAATCTTCGCAAACAAGTGAATCTTATCCCCTGTAAGCGCTCTTGGATAGCCACTACCATCTTCATTTTCATGGTGCGAAAGAATTGCATTTCTCGCAACAGAAGAAATATCATAATTATCTCGAAGCATATTGTAACCATACATCGGATGTTTCTTCACTTCCGCATATTCTTCCTCTGTCAATCTGCCCGGTTTATTAATAATCTCAATTGGAACACAAGTCTTTCCGATATCATGCAAAAGCGCCGCCTGAGAAAGTTTCTTTAACTCATCATCTCTAAGTCCACATGCTACACCTAGAATCACGGACAATATATTAACATTTACACTATGTGTGTACGTATAATTATCATATGTAGATAGATTGATTGTTTCCACGATCATAGATTCACTTTCTCTAATCTCTTCTACAATACTATTTGCAACAAATATACAGTCATCAATATTCAAACGTTTCAAACTCTGGATAGCTCTCAAACGTGTCTGTTCTGAAACAATGGACTTGTGTTCTTCCACATCATCATCTTCAAATACATACACTCCCATAATATCCAACTGTTGAATACGATTGATATAATTCTGGGTCAACTTACGATTCGCTTTTAGTAATATCTTCTCATTATTATCATATAAGGTATATACCAGAACCATGCCCTTCTCTAAGTGTTCTGCTCTTACGTATCTCATGTATTTTCCCCTTAGCCATTATAAGATAGCAACTATACTACTTCTAATATATCATACAGTGCATAAAAAAGGAAAGCCAAAAGAAAACACAAAAAAAGAAGTGCTTTTAAGCACTTCTTTAAAGCAGGGGTGGAAGGAATCGAACCCTCCTCTGGAGTTTTGGAGACTCTTATTCTACCGATGAACTACACCCCTATATATGCAATTTAAAACCACAACAAAGGTATTATAACTTAAAATTAAAAAAGACGCAATACCCAATTACGTCTTTTGTTAAGGTATATACCTTCAAAACTTCATACAGATTTTCTTAGTTCTAATCTTGGTCAAGCCCTCGACCTATTAGTAACAGTCAGCTCCATGTATTACTACACTTCCACCTCTGCCCTATCTACCTTGTAGTCTTCAAGGGGTCTTACTTCCCGAAGGAAGGGATATCTCATCTTGAGGGGGGCTTCACGC
>JAZKYR010000013.1:0-7734 GCA_045612245.1 Agathobacter sp. | reverse complement strand
GAATCGAACCCACGTATCTAGCTTGGAAGGCTAGTGTTCTACCATTGAACTACACCCGCATAAAAGTCGGGGTGACAGGATTCGAACCTGCGACCTCCTGGTCCCAAACCAGGCGCTCTAGCCAAGCTGAGCCACACCCCGAAGGATATTTTGTTTTCGTCATTTCCCTGACGCGAGATTTATAATATCATAGCCCACAACATATGTCAACAATAATTTTTAATTTTTTTCACTTTTTTTCAAAAAGTCTCGGAACCCTTGATTTTACAGGGTTCCGCGCTCTAATAAAATGTCTTTCATTGCTCTTAATGCCTTGCCACGATGACTAATTTTATTCTTTTGTTCTCTAGAAAGTGCAGCAGAAGAACATCCAAATTCATCCAAATAGAAAATAGGATCATAGCCAAAACCATTTTCTCCTTCTGCTTCATAGCCGATGTATCCTTCCATCGTTTCTCGAATCACAAGAGTTTCTTTATTTGGCAATACAGCCCCAATTGCGCATACGAAACGTGCAGTACGTTCTTCCTTTGGAACGCCTTCTAATTTATCGATTAAAGCCTGATTCTTTATGTCATAGGAAGTATCTTCACCCATAAAACGCGCTGAATATACGCCTGGCGCTTTATCTAAGTAATCAATTTCCAATCCTGAATCATCTGCTAAAACAATTGCATCCGTGTGTTCCGCAATAGCTTTTGCCTTAATTAGAGAGTTTTCCTCAAAAGTCTCTCCATTTTCTTTTACATCCACTGAAATTCCAGCTTCTTTCATAGAAATAACTTCTACATCTACATCCGCCATAATTTCACGAATTTCTCTCATCTTATCTTTATTGCCTGTCGCAAAAACAATCTGCTTTTTCATCCTAAAATCCTTCCTCAAACGCCTGCATAATCGCGTTATAAATACCTTGTGCAGCCTTCTTTTGATACTCAGGATCACATAACTTATTTAACTCTTCCGTATTGGTCATGTATCCTACTTCGATAAGTGCCACTGGCACCTCACTACTTCTTATAATGTAAATATCATCCGCTTTCACAAGCCCCAAATTTCTACTGCCCGTGCTCGCATTGACATTTTGTAGACATATTTCTGCAAGACGTCTACTTGCCTCCGGATCGCCCGGTTCCCCTGGGCTATATAGCACCATAGTACCATTTTGGTTGTTAAATGCACCACTTGCAGAAGCATTGTTGTGTACACTGATAAACAAATCTGCTTCCAGCCTATTCGCCATGTCGGCTCGTTCTGCCAAAGATGGGTTCACATCTTCCAGCCTCGTGTAAAATACCTTGAGTTTCTTCTCCTCTACATCATCCAACAATTCTTTTAATTGCTTAACAATGCCAAGATTCAAATCCTTCTCTTTGATTCCCTTCTTTACAGCCCCCGGCATTCTGCCACCATGTCCTGCATCGACTACAATTACTTTATCATACACTTCATGTAACTCTTTAAACTCTACGCAAAGGAATCTTCCTTGGAACGAATAAAGATGCTCACAAGCTTTATCCAGAGTGATTTCTAAAACTCCAGCCTCACCATCTTTATAGTAGGATAAATTCGAAATGTGATTACTACTTCCTTTAACAGAGTACTTATCGGAATAATCATCTACTCCTTTTGCAAACCGCACATAGACTGTATTGTTGATATAGTCATTCGTAATCTGTACATCTTTTCCTTCTATGCCATCTGGCAATTCAATATTCAATTTCTTCCCACTTAAAAGTTGGTTGCTATCAATGATAATATTCGTTTCTTGCGACAACACATCTGGCATGATTTCTGCAGCGATTGCTATGCCTTCTTTTATATCCGGCATAAAATATAGACTCGTGCACATTAGTATCGTAAGTATACTAAAACACCAAGTTGTCCGCCTTAGTATTTTTCTTTCCATTTCTACCTATCGTTTGTAAATGCTTTGATACAAAGATTACAATTCTGTTTATCCTTTACATTGATAAATTGATTTCCTGTATAACTAATATATCCTTCCCCATCGTTTAGAATAATGTTGTCGAGGAATCTATCGCCAGAATCGTACTCAATTGCCATAGGATGAGTCGCTCCTGGTGTGTATACATATACTACCACAGCGTACTTTCTACCCTCTTTTACAGAAATATCCTGCTCAAAATCAATCGTATAGTACCCTGCATCTTCTACGGCACCTTCCGCCACTAAAATCTTATTATCAAAGGATTCTTCATTTACAAAATTATCTACAACAAATATCTTATATTCTGTATCTGGTGCTGTTGCATAAAAAGCTGCAGCTACTACTTCCTCATCTTTCTTTGCAGTAAACACATTTGCACCATACATAGACTCTTTATCATAACCCATTTTGCCAACCCAGCCACACAAATCACTCTGGTAAATATTGTCATAATTATCAACTTCATCGATTCGTGTATATACTACGTTGTGAGTTCCAATATTGGTATCATAATAAGATACATAAAATACGCCATCATCACCAAAGCTTTCTCCCCAGCTATTCTGACAAATAAACGCTCCATCTCCTTCTAAAGGAATCGAGAAGTTCTTTTTCGAATAATTGTCATCCCAACCAATGATAACTACTTCATGATTTGGTTTTGCTGTACCAATATAGCAGTATGAATGTGTTGCTCTATTATAATACTGTGAAGAACTAGATGGATTCTGTAAACTGCTATAAAGTGATGTCTGAACACCACCATATTTAAATACAGCTTCTTTAATCGCAGCAATGTCCTTAGAGGCTATAATGCGCATTTCCTGCACATGTTTTTCTGGTGCAAGCCCATCTGTAGTTCTTCCATCTCCATATGGATCGTCTACTTCGTTTACTGGTCCCTGCCAAGCTGCAAGGTAAGCCATTCCCATTGTATACTCACCGCCATCATACTGCGTTACCTTAAAGGAATTGTTCATGCTCATATGATCAACAGAAAATTCATAAGACGCCTCTGGCAATAAAGCAGACTCCATTGCAGTTAATGCCCCGAATGCCCAACAAGTACCATATCGTCCCTGATTTCGGATAGACGAAATACGAAATCTCGACCTTAAATCATAAGAAGTAGGAAGTGCAGATGGATTTTCTGATGCATCAGCTGTTGTAAATATATTTCCATTAAAATCAAAGGAACAATTATACCCCAACATATCGGATAAATCCGTCAGACTCACATAATATGCATCATTAATTCTTGTCAATGGTGATGACACCACATAGGTCTCCCCTGTACTCAAAGCTTCCTTCTGTTCTAAGGTAAGAACCGCATTTAAGTTGTGTTTCTCAACCAGCAACTTTCTTTCTCCATACAAATGAGCACTACAGTCCAATGCATCCCTCAAAATCGCGACTGGCACCATGATATTACGGTTATCGTCCATATAGAAATCATACTTCTTACTACTATAGGACTTATTATCAATAAGCAAAGTAAGCTCTTTTCCATTTACCTCGTTAGCAACCAAAGGGTACCATACCTCTTCCTTAAGTTCTCCACCACGGAATACACCTACCTGTGCATCATCAATCTCTAAAATATGAAATTTAAGCAAAAAGACTATACCTAAAATAATGGATAGTATTATATATCTTTTTGAGTATCTCACTATTTATTCTCCTTCTTAGGAGGCTTTGGCCCCATAAACTGATAAAAATATGTCTTAATCATACCATTATAAATCTTGCGGTTTTTATCCGCTTTCTTGCCAACATAACGTTCCGCATCTTCATAACTGGTAATCATATACATTGACCATGCATCCAAATTTTTATATACCTCACCGATGGTAGTATAAAGCTCTGGCAAATCAGCCTTCTCTTCCAATCTTTCACCATAAGGTGGGTTTGTAATGATAAAACCATATTTCTTTGGATGACTAAGTTTTGCTACATCTCGTTGCTGGAAATGAATTAAATGATCCACACCTGCACGCTTCGCATTTTCTCTTGCAGCCTTAACCACTTCTCCATCCAAGTCATACCCCTGAATATCGACTACAATATCTGTATCGACCATTTCCTCAGCTTCCTGAACAGCATCATACCAAAGCTGTTTTGGAATGATATTCGTCCATGCTTCTGCAGTAAATTCACGGTTCATTCCTGGAGCAATATTCGCAGCCATCATTGCCGCTTCAATTGGGAATGTACCACTACCACAGAAAGGATCTACAAGAATTCTATCCTTTCTCCATGGTGTAAGCATGATAAGAGCAGCCGCCAAAGTCTCTGTAATAGGCGCCTTACTAGTCTGCAAACGGTAACCTCTCTTATGAAGAGAATCTCCCGATGTATCCAATGCTACCATTACCTCATCCTTTAACAAAAAGATTCGAATTGGATAAGCCGCTCCATCTTCTTTAAACCAATCTGTTTTATATACCCCCTTCAAACGTTCTACCATTGCTTTTTTTGCAATCGATTGAATATCAGACGGGCTGAATAATTTACTCTTAATAGACGATGCTTTTTTCACCCAGAATTTTCCATCCTGTGGAATATATTCTTCCCATGGAAGGGCTTTAATTCCCTGAAAAAGTTCTTCAAAAGTAGTCGCCTTAAATCTTCCTACCAAAAGTAAAACTCGCTCCGCACTACGTAAAAATACGTTTGCACGACAAATTGCTTCTGCATCCCCTTCAAAGGTAATTCTACCATCTTCTACTCTTGTGATTTCGTAACCTAAATCATAAATTTCTCGTTTGGTTACCGCCTCCATGCCAAAGTGACATGGTACAACCAATTCATATGTCTTCATAAAGATTTCTCCATTTTGTTTCTCTAAAAACTACAACACATAGTTTATGCATCATATCTAATATACCCTATTTTGTACTTGTTTTTCAATGCCTTTTATATTTTTTCATTGCTTCATATCCACCAATCACTGTAGCTACTTCATAGCCACTTTTTCCCATTATTCTTGCGAGCTGCATACTTGAACCACCATGCTGACAATACAGGATAATTGGCCTTCTCTTTTTCAACACATTTTGATAATCCTTAGTCTCTTCCTCCGGATAATTAATTGCACCTTGCCAGTGGCCTTCTTGATATATTCTTTTCGGTCTTATATCCACCAGTATTGCTCTTTTTTCCACTCGTAAACGATCTATATCCTTCGGATAAACAATTCCAAATGTCATAACATCTTTCCATTCTATTTCTTCTTACTATAAAATATGCAAAACCATTTACAAAGTTAAAAAGCACGTACTCCCATTTGGGAAGCACGCGCTTTTGTCTCTCTTATTTCTCTCTTCTTCGACGCACTCTATTTAAATGCTGTTCAAAATGTCCACGGTCTATAAATTCCGCCAATACATATTGCTCCAACACCGGAACCGTACAAGAAAAATCTCCCATCGTTTCGTGGTACGTTGCCAAATACTTTTCTGGCAAAATCATATAACCTATTCGAATGGACGGCGATAGACTCTTGGAAAACGTATTGATATAAATCACACTCTGACTATCATCTGACATATACAAGGTATCAATCGGCTTTCCTGGCATAAAGAACTCACTATCGAAATCATCTTCAATAATAATTCTCCCCACCTGCTCCTTCGCCCATTGTAAATATTCATATCTTTTTTTAACGGTCGCTGTTACACCCGAAGGATAACTATGAAATGGCGTCACATGTAGGATATCTGCCTTCGTCTTTCTTAACTCTGTGGATAAGATACCCTCCTTTCCCATCTGGAGTAACTCGCACTTTGCCCCCATACCTTCGTACACCATGCGAATCTGTTTGTAAGATGGATTTTCTATTCCATAACGCCTATCATTACCAAACATTCTCACAACGGTGCTATATAAATGCTCTGCTCCCGAACCGATAATAATCTGCTCCGGCTGTGTCAAAATACCTCTATATCGCAATAAATACTTCGCAATCGCATTCCTAAGTATCGCACACCCTTCATTGGGAGACTTCTCCAACACATCACTTCCGTATTCCGTCAAAACACTTCGAACCGTTTTGAAATAAACTGACTCTGGGAAAAAATTATTCTTTTCGTTTTCCCAACCATTCTTTTTCGGCAAATCCAATAATACCATTTCCTTAGTAGAATTCACCTTCTTTCCAAGAAGCTTCAGTTCCGATACGAAATATCCACTACGCTCTCTCGACTCGATATACCCTTCATCCTTTAACATCTGATAGGCTGTTTCTACCGTAATCAAACTAACTCCCAAATGCTCAGATAAAGAACGCTTTGAGGGAAGTTTTTCATTCTTTTTCAGTGTTCCAGATAAGATATCTTCCTTAATTGCTGAATACAAGTAATAATATTTTGATTTATCATCTCTTTGTTTCATCGAATAAGTCAACATTTCTACTTAACTTCTTTCACTTTTAATTTTCCTTACATAATTTCATACTGCATAAGTTCATATTTGAGCTTACTTCCCACCATAATCTCTGCTGGAAGTAATGCTCTTGCCACTAATTTCAAATCATCTAAATCTATATCGATTCTTTTTAGATTCGCATAATCTCCATCTATACTTACTACTTCATAATACCATGTTTCCATTCGCCTGTTTCTCCATTCTTTTATATTCGCTTCATTCCACGAAGCATTGTCTTATCTTCCTCGCTTACACGGAAAGATTCTAGCATCTTCTGAATCGCTTTATTATACGTCCAGTCGTCCAATGTATTATTTCCTTTCTGCATGTAAAGATACGTCTTTTCTCTCTGCTTCACCCAGGCTGTCGCAACCGCCCAAGCTACCGCCATCTTACAATAATATTTCTCGTTTTTCAGAGAATCCAATACATCTAATGTCATATCAATATACTCATCTGACAAATAGTATGTCATCAACATTACTGCAACGACTCGTTGTTTGAATTCATCATCTATTGTTGCATAAGGTAAAAGTAACGATAAAAATTCCTCTTTACATTTTCCTACAATTTTCAAATTACTACAAAATCCATCACACAACGACCAATCATCAATCTTTTCGATATGTTCCTCAATATAAGGAAGTACTTCTTCTAATCCTACTTTCACATAACCAATCAAAAAACCTTTGATAGCAACCTCTTCATAACTATCCTCTGACGCCATAGCTATATAAGTCTTCCAATCTCCCTTCGCAATTTCTTTTGCAATCTTCCTTAATATCGGAACTCTAACACCTAAAAGAGGTCTTGAACCAGGAATTAAAGAGCTTGAAAACGCCTGAAACTTCTCATCTATATTTTCTTTTAATACTTCTTTTATTTTTTCATGAGTAATCATTTATATCACCATATGTATCCGTATAAATATATTCTATGATAAAACAAAAAACCTCGTAAGTAAATACTTACGAGGTTTAGCGTGAGTGAGAAGATTCGAACTCCCGACACCTTGGTCCGTAGCCAAGTGCTCTATCCAGCTGAGCTACACTCACATTTATGAACTTTCGTTCAATGCCGGCGACCGGAATCGAACCGGTACCGTATTGCTACGACAGGATTTTAAGTCCTGCGCGTCTGCCAGTTCCGCCACGCCGGCATATTCACTTAATAGTGAAAGTGGGACCAACAGGGCTCGAACCTGTGACCCCCTGCTTGTAAGGCAGGTGCTCTCCCAGCTGAGCTATGATCCCAGAAAAGTAACATTTGTTACTAACGACCCCAGCGGGACTCGAACCCGCGACCTCCGCCGTGACAGGGCGGCGCTCTAACCAACTGAGCCATGAGGCCATATATTA
>JAZKYR010000012.1:0-15546 GCA_045612245.1 Agathobacter sp. | reverse complement strand
TGTAGTAGTTCTAACAGGAGTACGAACAAACTGTCGGCTGTTTAATACAGCATTCAGTACTTCAAGAACTTTTTTCTTAAAATCTTCTCCCTTAGCTTCTGCAATGGCGGATGGTTTTGTTACAAAGTCGATTGCACCACGTTCCAAAGCTAAAATAGTTATCTCTGCATCTTTTGTAGTCAGAGTACTAACCATGATAACATTGGCTTTGATGTTTTCTTCCTGTAATTTTTCCAATAACTGGAGACCATCCATACGAGGCATATTTACATCAAGTACTACTCCATCATAGGAAGTAGTTTTTAATCTTTCATATGCTTCGAGGCCATCTTTACAAGTATCTTTTGCCTGAAAATTACTATCTGAGTTGATTATATCACAGATAACTCTTCTCATGAGTGCAGAATCATCAACAACTAAAATATTTTTCTTCATAACTAACCATTTTCTCTCTTTCTATTCATTCTATCTTCTTCAAAAACATAACGAATAATCAAATCACGGTCTTTTATGTTTTTAAATCTGAATTTCGCACGTACAATCCAAAATTCAGGTTGCTTTTCATCTTTATCACATGCAATCACATCTGAAACCAAATAAAATGTTTGATCAATCTTATTATTTGTTAAACGAATAGCAATCAAAATCCTAGCACCAATTTCTAACTGTTCCATTGTAGTGAATCGAACACCACCACCACTTAAATCCTTTGTGCGTGCATATTTCTTTTTCTCAATGTACTCTGGATTTGTAATCTCCTCAAACAAATCTTCTGTCGTTTCCATTTTAGCAACTTCACTAGAAATTTCATAGTACACAAAATCCAAAGCGCACTCCAGTCGATAATACTCTCTTCTCTGAAACTTCTTTAATCCAGTTTTTAATTTTGCAGACAGAAGATAAAAATTATCTTTTTTATAACGGTTTGTAATTACCGCTTCACAAGTATAAAGACCTCTTTCAGTATAGAAGTAAAACTGGCATTCAAACCCTACACTGAACATAACCATCTTACCTTCATTGGTAGGCATTCCGATTTCGAGTTCTGTATCATTCAAAAAATCAAACACACTACTCTTGTAGGTTTTTCCATTGTTCTGATGCAAGAAATTGATATCTATTTTATCTCCAGGTTTAATATAATCCGCAATAGCCATTTTAAACACTCCTTCGACTATCTTCTATTTAACAGTTGCGAAAAAATCTGTGTAATTCCACGGCGCATAGGCGCTAAATGATGCGTTCCCTCTAGAAGGTTTTGGGTTAAAACCTCAAAAGCTCTCGCCGAATCTGAGTTTGGTTCATTCAGCGAAACTATTTTCTGCTGTCTTACAGCACGTTCTAATGCCACATCCTGTGGAATCATACCTAAATAGTTGATACTTCCGTTCAAGAACTGTTCAACAACAGATTTCAGTTTGTCATATACCATCTGCCCATCTTCTACAGAATGCACTCTATTCGCAACCACATGTATCGTGGTCCCACTTTCTATAAAATTTGGATTCCTATACAACGCTTTTAATAATGAGTACGAGTCTGTTAAAGAACTTGGTTCGGGAGTTGTAACTAACAAGACCTCAGGACTTGCTAACACAAATTCCAAGACCTGGTCTGAAACTCCAGCACCGGTATCTATAATAATAACATCCGCGTATTCATTTAATTCACTAATGCTTCTTACAAGCATCATAATCTGGTCTCTATTCAGATTATTAAGACCTAAAACACCATTTCCTCCTGAAATAAAACCAATCTCCATTGGTCCCGGAGAAATTACCTCTCGTAAACTTTTGCCTTGATAAATCATACTCGAGAGATTGTGGGTAGGTATTACGCCAAACATAACTTCGATATTTGCCAATCCAAAGTCCGCATCAAGAATGATAACTCTTTTCCCCTGCTTTCTTAATTGAATTGCAAGATTGACAGCTAAATTGGATTTTCCAACTCCACCTTTTCCGCTAGTTATTGTAATAACACGGGCAGCCTTAACCTGTTTTTGGTCCTTTGCTTTAATAATATTTCTAAGCTGCTGTGCCTGATCCATGATTATTTGCCTCCTAGTAACTGTCTAACAATTTTCTGAGTATCGAAAACTTCGATATCATCTGGAACATTTTGTCCGATTGTTACATAAGACAAATCAGCATCAGCATATAACTTTATGTTAAGTAAATTTCCATAAGAACTTGTTTCATCTAATTTTGTAAAAATAAGTTTATATGATGAAATTTCTTTATATACATCTACAATGTCCATTAAATCATTGTATTTTGTAGTAGCGCTGAGAACTAAATATACTTCCTTGCTGCATTCTACCTTAATACCTTCTAACAGACGTTTGGTATCACTTCTCTGCTGTTCATTCTTATGAGAAAATCCAGCAGTATCTACAAAAATCAAATCATAATCTGCATATTTTTCAATCGCTTCATTGATATCTTCTACAGAATATACGATTGACATAGGAGCATCCAAAATATTGGCATATACCTTAAGCTGCTCTGTGGCAGCAATTCGATATGTATCAGCAGTGATAAATGCTACCTTGCGGTTATATTCTACTTTATATTTAGAAGCAATCTTTGCAATTGTAGTAGTCTTACCAACACCTGTTGGTCCAATAAAGAATACTACATTTGGTTTTTTACCTGATAAATCAATTGTTTTTGGCTGTCCAAATTTAAGCACCAATTTCTGATATAAATTTGGAAGAATTAAATCTACATTATTGCCAGGACGAATAAACTTCTCAACTTCATCCAACACCTGATTTACATACTTTTCATGAACTTCATTCTTTAAAAGAGTATTATAAATCATGCGAACAAAATTCAACTCTTCTGAGGCTGGCTTTGGTGCCACCTCTTCCTGTACAGGAGCTGCTAATTTCTGCTCTAACAATTCTGATAAATTGTCCAATCTTTCTTTAAACTGTTTTTCAGTTTCAAAAACAGGAACATTATCATCATCGTCTTCTACTGGATTTAATTTTGCAAATTTAGATGCTCTATCAACAATAATTTCTGTTCTATCTGGCTGCACGTCTCTCTTTACCTCTTCTCTTGGTGGAGTTCTCATTGGCTGCGGAATTGCTATTTCCTCGTCTGCCGCAAGATTGATGTTTTCTCTTGGTTTAGCAGGAGGTACCATGGCACTTGGAGTACTTGGACTAAAATTCATATTTGGATTTACAACCGTATTGGTATAAATAGGTTCTCTCTCCTCAATCGCAGCTGTAACCTCATATGTAGATGAAGCAAACAATCCCATAAGTCCTTTTGGCTTTACCTCTTTAATATTCATAATAACGGCATTTGGTCCAAAGACAGTTCTTGCTCTTTCAATAGCCTCTTCTTTGGTCTTGCCTTGGAATTTGTTAATAGTCATTTATACTGTCACCATCCCAACTGATTGTAATTCTACACTTGATTCTACTTCGTTATATGAAATAACAATCAAATCTTTAAAGTAATCTTCTGTCAGCTTTTTGAAATACATACGAACAATTGGTGAAGTAATAATAATTGGACTCTTTCCAAGACTTTCGAGTTTATTTATTTCAGTTTCCACTGAATTCATAATCGCTCTGGTCTTCTCTGGATCAAGCGTCAAATATGCACCCTGTTCTGTCTGTTTTACAGAAGACATGATTTCCTGCTCAATCTTTGGATCAAGTGTAACGACACTTGTCACTTCATTTGCAGGGAAATATTTATTAGAAATTGCACGTTTTAAAGACTGACGCACATATTCTGTCAATACATCTGTATCTCTGGTTCCGTTTGCATGATCTGCCAAAGTTTCAAAAATAGTAAGCAAATCGCGGATAGAAATACCTTCGGATAAAAGGTTTTGTAATACCTTCTGCACATCGCCAAGACCAAGCATCTTTGGAACCAATTCGTCCACGAGTACTGGGTTTGATTCCTTGAGATTGTTGACAAGATTCTGTGTATCCTGTCTTGTAAGAAGTTCTGCAATGTGACTGCGGATAATCTCCGTTAAATGTGTTGCAATAATAGAAGGAGCATCTACTACGGTATAACCCAAACTCTCTGCTCTTTCTCTCTGGCTCTCTGTAATCCAGATAGCTGGCAGATGGAACGATGGTTCAAATGTAGGAATACCTGTAATCTCTTCTTCTACATATCCAGGATTCATAGCCATGTAGTGATCAAATAAAATCTCACCTTCAGTAACCTGAATACCTTTAATCTTGATAATATACTGATTTGGATTCAGCTGAATATTATCACGCAAACGAATTATCGGAACTACTGTACCAAGCTCCAATGCAATCTGGCGTCGAATCATAACTACACGGTCAAGTAAGTCGCCACCCTGGTTTACGTCTGCTAACGGAATAATACCATAACCAAATTCCAATTCGATTGGATCCACCTGTAAAAGTGAAACCACATTTTCTGGTCTTCGAATTTCTTCTGCCTCTGTCTCTGAAGAAGCAACTTCGCTTTCGATTTCCTGTTCTCCAATGTTTTCTTCGAGCTTACGTGCACCTACTATGAAAAGTACACCTACTCCGATAAACAGCCACCACTGTAATGGGGTAAAAATTCCGAGGAAAATCATTACAGCGCCAACCATATATAATACTCTTGGAAGACCAAATAACTGTTTTAGTACGGAGTCGCTAAAATCAGTATCCTTGGATCCTTTCGTTACTAAAATACCTGTCGATAACGAAATCAACATAGATGGGATCTGAGAAACCAAACCATCACCGATGGTAAGAATCGCATATTCCTGAAGGGCATCTACAATTTCCATACCACCTAAAACGCCCATTATAGTTCCACCAACAATGTTGATTAAGGTGATAATAAGTCCCGCGGTCGCATCACCTTTTACATACTTGGTAGCACCGTCCATAGCACCGAAGAAACTTGATTCTTCCTGAATTTTGTTACGACGTTCTCTTGCTTCTTTTTCAGTAATTGTTCCTGTATTTAAATCAGCATCAATCGCCATCTGCTTACCAGGCATCGCATCCAAAGTAAATCGAGCAGTTACTTCTGCGATTCGTTCTGTACCTTTGTTGATTACCATAAACTGGATTAACACTAATACAATAAATACAATTGCTCCAATAACGATATCATTTCCACCTACGAATTCTCCAAAAGTTCGAACTACATTACCTGGATCTCCTGTAGAAAGTATCAAACGAGTAGATGAAACATTTAAGGAAATACGAAAAATTGTAGTGAACAAAAGAAGTGTTGGAAAGTTAGACATATCCAATACTTCCTGTACATATAAAACATTAAACAAAATAACCAACGCAACACCAATGTTAATTGCGAGCATTACGTCTAACAGAACCGAAGGAATAGGAATAATGAAGAAAAGAATCGCAGCTAGCAAATAAATACCAACGCCTAAGTCTGGACTTCTTAACATTTTAAGCATTTTCCCTTTTCCTCCTTTCTAAAAGTTAATTCTGCATATGGTATACCATCGCAAGCACTTCCGCCACCGCCTGATAAAGCTCTGGTGGAATTTCTGCACCAATATCTACATTGTGGTACAGCATACGAGCTAATGGTTTATTTTCTACAATTTCAACATTATTTTCTCTGGCAACTTCTTTAATCTTCTGTGCCAGATAATCTTCACCTTTTGCAACTACAATCGGTGCCTTGCTGACTTCTGCATCATATTTAATCGCTACCGCAAAGTGAGTAGGGTTGGTGATGACTACGTCAGCCTTTGGTACATCCTGCATCATACGTCTCTGAGAAGCTTCTCTCATCTTCTGTCTGATACGTCCTTTAATCTGAGGATCACCTTCAGTATTTTTATATCCGTCTTTTACTTCCTGTTTGGTCAACTTCATATCTTCACCAAATTTCCACTTCTGATAAAAATAATCTACGACACCAATAAAAATAAAAATAATACTAATTTCTATTCCAAACTCTAGAATAATATTTCCAACCAGGGCAATCGCCTGGTTTAATTCAATTTCGTATAAAACAAACAGGTTGTCCGCCTCATCTACGATATTGGTATATGCAACATATGCAATAACCCCTATTTTCACAATGGATTTTAATAGTTCAAACAAAGAATCCTTTGAAAAAATTCGCTTAAATCCATTAATAGGATTAAATTTGGACAATTTAGGTTCCATTGGTTTGAGAGAAACCTTCCAACCTACCTGATAAAGAGTAACGATAAATGTTATCGCAAAGCCAAAAATCATGAAAGGCCAACACAACAAAAACATTTCATAAATTGCATTACCTAAAACCGTACCAAATGCCGCCGTCGATATCTGTTTTTGGTTCACCGCCATGAACTCCGCCATTCGACCCAATGTCGAATCAAACAGAGCCATGAAACGCTCTCCCATATAACCGACAAAAATCTTTATCAAAAGAAAAAGCACCAGAAGTTCTATGCCTTGTGTCAAGTCCTTACTTTTGGCAACCTTTCCTTCTTTTCGAGCTTCGTCTAACTTTTTCTGTGTTGCAGGCTCGGTCTTTTCTCCACCTTCACCATCCGCAAACCACTGTAAGTTATATGGCAATATGAGGTTTTTTCTATAACTATCGTCAATACATGCCTTCAATGAACAAAACCACCAATTTCTTTATCTCATCAAATACCATATCTGTAATACTTGGGAATAAAAATATCATAAGAAATAATACCAAATACCCAACTAAAATCTTCATCTGAATACCAACAGAAAACATATTCATCTGAGGTGCAACCTTTGCCATAACACCTAAAATACTGTTCATAATCATCATTACTGCAAATATCGGAAGAAAAATGCGGAATCCAATCACAAATAAATCTGCCATATAGGTAGTCATAGATAATAACAAACTATCCCATTCAAATACAGCACCACCAATCGGCACGACATAAAATGAATCACACACCACACGGAGTATATAACGATCCATTCCGGTTGCAATAAAAAATGCAAATACAAGATAATAATATAAATTTCCGGTTGCAGTCATCTGTAAACTCATATCCGGATTGTATTGCTGTGCCATGGATAAACCAATATCCATATCTATGATATTACCTGCAAAAACAACAATAGAATTACAGATATAAGCAGCAAACCCAATAAGCAAACCTGTAATTCCTTCTTTAAGCACCGCTACACCATATCCTAATACACCTGTAAAAACCGTCTCAGGAGGTGGCACTACTTGAAACAGTATCATCCCAATCAGAAAGGAGAATCCAATCTTTGCTTGTGCTGGAACACCTTTCTGAGAAAAGAAAGGTGCAACAAAAACAAATGATGCAATTCGAACTGTAATAAGTAGAATATATTCAAAATCTATTAAAGAAAAATTTAAATCAATCATTGCTTATCACATACTAGTAAAATAGCTGAAATTCGACCATAAAGTATTTACGAATTCAATGAGCACATTCATCATCCATGAACCAGCCAACATCAATGTAATAAACACCGCTAAAACCTTTGGAACAAAAGTAAGGGTCTGCTCCTGAATGGATGTTACAGTCTGAAAAATACTTATGATTAGGCCTACGATAAGAGAAATCAAAAGCAATGGTGCTGATACAATTATGATGTTAAAAATAGCATCTCTTGCTATATCTAATACCGCATCCTGTGTAATCATCTATCTCACTCCCTAGTAAAACGTTCGGACCAGATTGGCTATAATCAAATTCCAACCATCCGCTAAAACAAATAACAATATCTTAAATGGTAAGGATATCGTCGTAGGCGGTAGCATCATCATACCCATGGACATAAGTACGGAAGCCACTACCATGTCTATTACAATAAATGGGATATAAATCAAAAATCCCATAATAAACGCCTGACGTAATTCCCCAATAATAAAAGCAGGAATTATAACTGTCATAGGTGCATCATCTGGCGTTTCATATCTCTCACCAGAAATATCTATGAACAATTCTAGATCCTGTTCCTGCGTGTATTTATACATAAATTCACGAATTGGAACTTCGGCTAACTCAAAAGCCTGCTCTGTCGTAATTTCATTCCTATCCATTGGCTCTATAACAGTCGTATTAATCTGTTCTAGTGTAGGCCACATGATAAAGAATGTTAAAAATAATGCCAACCCAATCAACACCTGGTTTGGAGGTGCAGTCTGAGTACCAATTGCAGTTCGGACAAAATGCAAAACTATGATAATTCTGGTAAAAGATGTCAGCATTATCAAAATTGATGGAGCCAATGTCAATACTGTTAAAAGCAACAGAATTCGAATTGGTGCAGACATCGTACCTTCTTCACTATTGGTATCTACCGTAAGATGAATTCCATCAATGCCATCATCTGCATGATTGGCATCTCCAGCCTCAGCTGCATACATTACCGAAGGTTCCGCAAAGGTATATGCAATTGTAAATACAAACACACATACTGCAAATACAAAAGAAAATATGCAGTATGCCTTCTTCCACTTGTTCATAAACTACCTATTTCTTGGACATTTTCTCTTTAAGTTGTCCCAAAATTTCTTTGAAAGATTCCCCTGTTACCACACCGTCTATACTATCATTCATAAAAGAATAATCTGTAAGTTGGTCTTCTTTTAAAGTAGCAAGAGGATGAATCTCATCTTTTCCTATAGCAACCACTAAGTATTCTGTACCTGCTTTTATTAAGCAAATAGACTTATTTGCTCCCGCAGGCAAACTCTCAATCACCTGCAGGTTCTTACTTCTCATCTGTACTTTCTGGAAATTTCCAACCCAATGAGTCGTAAAATATGTAATCAAAAGTACAAAAGCAAAAATAAGCAAAGCACTAATGAGTTGCAAAAAACTTTCCATGGATGCTGATAACATTAATATCTTCATAACTATCCAATAACTTTTTTAACTGCTTCTAAAACACGATCTGCCTGGAAAGGTTTTACGATAAAATCTTTCGCTCCAGATTGAATTGATTCAATAACCATCGCCTGCTGTCCCATTGCTGAACACATAATTACAGAAGCATTACTATCTTTTTCTTTAATTTTCTTTAACGCCTGAATACCATCCATTTCTGGCATTGTAATATCCATAAGTGCTAAATCAGGTTTCAATTCCATGTATTTCTCAACAGCAATTGCTCCATTTTCAGCTTCACCAACAACATTATATCCATTCTTTGAAAGAATATCTTTAATCATCATTCTCATGAACGCTGCATCGTCACAAATCAAAATATTTTTTCCCATTTCTATATCTCCTTAATTTCTACTGCTGTGGGATAGGCATTGCATTTACGATTTCTGTAATACGAACGCCAAAACTTTCTTCAATAACTACTACTTCACCTTTTGCAACATACTTTCCGTTTACAAGCACATCAATTGGTTCACCTGCAATCTTATCTAATTCAATAATCTTACCTGGGCCGAAATCTAAAATATCTGAAATTGATTTGCTTGTTCTGCCTAACTCAACAGTTACTTCCAATGGAACATCCATAATCAAATTAATATTTTCTGGCTGGTACACACCCATAGGAACACTAGTAAATGCACCAAACTGTGCAGGCTGTACATTCACTGGCTGTTGCATCATAACTGGTTGCTGCATCATCATAGGCTGTGCCATCATTGGCTGTCCCATCATTGGCTGAGCACCCATATCCATAGCAGGCTGAACTGGAGCCGCAGGTGCTGGTGTAGGTGCTGGTGCTGGTGTAGGTGCTGGTGTTGGTGTAGGTTCTTTCACACTCTGTGTATCGATTTCCATAGTACGTGTTACACCTTCACACATTTCTCTTGCGAATGAAACTGGATACAACTGCATAATTTCACTATCTACTAAGTCTCCAATTTCCATACGGAACGTAATGCGAACGAACTCTTTTGATAAGAACTCATCAATTGCAGCCTCGTCTACAGTGTCTTTTAAGTCAATCAAATCTGCCATTGGTGGGCTGATGTCGATTGTCTTATTGAGCATTGAAGACAAAGATGTAGCAGATGAACCCATCATCTGGTTCATAGCTTCACTAATCGCACTTAAATGAAGTTCCCCAAGTTCTCCATCGATATTTGTTCCATCACCACCCATCATGAGGTCAGTGATAATCTTTACGTCATTTTCCTTTAATACCAGGATGTTGCTTCCGTCAAGACCAACGGTATATGCAATTCGGATAAATACACATGGTTTTTCATAAGCCTGTGACAAATCATCCCATGTTGCATATGATACAACTGGTGTTGAAATCTCTACTTTACGATTAACAAGAGAAAACAGTGTAGTTGCTGCAGTTCCCATACTAATATTGGAAATTTCACCAATGGCGTCTTTTTCCACTTCTGTTAATCTATTTTCTGCTGGCGCACTATTACTTGGATCATTAAGTAATGCACTGATTTCTTCTTGTGATAATACTCCATCCATACCCCTATTGCTCCTCTCTGATCACTTCTGTGACCCTCACTGCATAATTGTCACCGGTCGCCCCTGGCAATGCAGTGAATTTCTTAATATTTCCAACATAAACATCTAACTCTTCTTCTGCTTTTCGATCCAAGCGGATAATATCACCTACCTGAAGCATTGAAAAGTCACTTACGGAAATGCTACTACTACCCAATACTGCTTTTAATGGAATCTGTGCTTTACGAATCAAAACTTCAATTGCATCTGCATAATCGGTTTCGTCATATTGCTGCATATTCGCATACCAGTATTTGGTATTTAATTTATCAATAACATCTTCCACCGTAATATATGGAAGACATATGTTCATAAGACCTTCTACATCTCCAATCTTGACATTGATTGTGATAATCGCAATCATTTCACTTGGAGAAATAATCTGTGCATACTGAGAGTTTGTCTCAATACGTTCTAGTCTAGGATGTATCTCTACTACATTCTGCCAAGGCTCATGTAATAAATTGACACAAACAACAAAGATTCGTTCCAAAATCAACAACTCGATTTCAGAATATTCGCGAGCCTTTTCTAACGCCTCTCCCTTGCCGCCTAACATTCGGTCAACTATGGCATATCCAAGGTTTGTCGCCATTTCTATAATAATGCTACCCTGTAACGGAGCAAAATTAACAATTCCTAGAAGAACCGGATTAGAAAGCGCATTGGAAAATTCATGATATGTAACCGCTTCCGAATTCATTACTTCAATCTGGACATTCTTTCTTAAATACACTGGAAGGTTGGTCGATAACAATCTTCCATAATGTTCAAAGATAATCTCCAGAGTACGAAGATGTTCTTTTGAGAATTTGGATGGACGGGCAAAGTCATAGTCCTTTACCTGTTTCTCGCCGTTATCTTTAATTTCATCTACATCTAACTCACCACTACTTAGCGCGTTCAACAACGCGTCTATCTCGTTCTGAGATAAAACGTCACCCATTCTCTACTCACCACCTGTAACGAAAATTTTTAGTACCAATTACTGAGCTGTCAATGTTGAGAAGTTTACACCAACAATGTAATCAGTTCCATATGTCTTCTGGAGACTCTTACAAATCTCATCCTGAGCTTTCTGTGCATTTTTCAAAAGCTCTTCTTTGCTATACTGACGAATAATCTGGTTAATTGTATTTTTAATAATAGATTCCTGCTCAGTTAAAATTTCAGTAGTCCCATCTTTATATCTTTCACTTTCTTTGTTGATGGAAAGCGAAACTGCAACTAATGCATAATGATCTCCATCCGCTAAGTTGATAGTCATTGTCTCGCCACCACTTACACTGTATGTTGCAATCTGATCAACTGGTAAATTTGATAAACCTGTTGCAGCACCACTGTTGAGTTCTAAATCAATTGCTTCACATACTTTTGTAATCATCGCATTTGCTTTTTGTGTAGTTGGAACAATTGTAAACATCATAATTGCTGTTAAAACAAAGTTTGCAAACACTAAAGCTAAAATAATAACTGTCATTAAATTCTTTTTCATAAAAACTTATCCCCTCTATTCTTCAATGTTTGAGCTGTAAGAATTGTAAATCTTAATCACAACTCTACGGTTTCTCGCCCTGCCTTCCGATGTGCCATTGTCCGCAACTGGAACAAAATCACCACGACCAGAAGATTTGATATATGCTGGATTTAATTTTGTAATTTCTCGAATATAATCCGCTACAGATAATGCACGGTACATAGACAAAACATCATTGCTTTCGTACTTACTATTTCCTGGAACTGGAACATTATCTGTATGACCTTCTATCTCTATGATATTTTTATCATATTGGTTTAATACAACCGCAACTTTTTCAAGAATCAGTTTCGCTTCTGGAAGAACCTCCGCTTTTCCTGATTCAAAAAGAATAGCACCACTTAAATTCAACATAACATACTGTTCGTCGAACTCTATTTCTACAGCATTCGATAATCCCATCTGATCGATGGCATCTTGAATGTTTTCTGCCATTTCTTCTGATTCTTCTAAGGCTTCTTCCTTGTACTGCTCTTTTAATTCGCCTTCTTCTTGGCTTTCTTCTTCACTCTTGGAATTTGCTAACTCATTATAATAATTATCTAAAAATTCCAACTGACGTATCCCACCGCCAACCATAGAGCCATCACCAATAGTCGTACTTCCTTGCGAAAAAATACTAAGTTTTGACTGCAATGAAGCGATAACCATTTCAAACTTCTCTTCACTAACCGTTGACATTGAGAACAATAGTACGAAGAAACAAAGTAGCAAGTTCATTAAGTCAGAGAACGTTGCCATCCATGCAGGCGAACCTTTAGGCGCTTCTGCTTGTTTTTTCTTTGCCACTATTCGTCACCTCCAAGGGAATCTCCCTGTTCTGATAATGCATTACGAACAGATGGTGCTAAGAAGGATTTCAGCTTCTCTTCAATAACACGTGGGTTTTCACCCGCCTGAATCGAAAGAAGACCTTCGATTGTAATTTCTCTCATAACCACTTCAATCGCATCATTTGCTTTTAATTTATATGCAATTGGTATACACATCCAGTTTGCAATCAAAGAACCATACAACGTTGTAAGGAGCGCTACCGCCATCTGAGGTCCGATAGAGTCTGGATCACTTAACTGTTTTAACATGTTTACGAGACCAATCAGTGTACCAATCATACCCCAGGCAGGACCCATTTCAGCCCATTTTTCCCAGAAGCCAATTACCTTACCATGTCTATCCTGTAAACAATAAAGATCTGTCTCTAAGATACCACGTACAAGTTCAGGATCTGTACCGTCAACGACTAACATGATACCTTTCTTCAAGAAATCATCTTCAATGTTGTTGGCAGCCTCTTCTAATGCAAGAAGACCTTCCTTACGTCCAATATTTGATAATTCAATAATCTGTTTGATAACCTGTGCCGGATCAACTACCTTATCCTGGAAAGGAAGACTAATCCCTTTGAAACCATTAATAAAGTCTGATAATTTATGAGCAGTTAAAACCGAACTGATAGAACCACCAATTGTAATAAATACTGATGGTAGATCGACGAAGTTTCCAAATGCGGATAAACCACCACTGGAGAAAATACCAAAAATTACCATTGCTACACCGAGTAAAATACCGGCCAAAGAAGCTATATCCATACGTGACACCTTCCTAATATAATTTGGGCCTTGTAAATATGCAAACCACTAAATCTTGTGCCTCATTTTATATTTGGGCATAGTAAGACCTAGTATGCATAATGACCTTTCTATGATTTTACATGACTTTTAAGCAAATGTAAAGGGAAATGACCGAAATCATTTCCCTTTTTCGACAAAATTATTTAGTTACTAAAATTTATTATCTCTTGAGGTTGATTAATTCCTCTAATAATGTGTCAGATGTAGTAATTACACGGGAATTTGCCTGGAAACCACGCTGTGTAATAATCATATCTGTAAACTGTGCAGAAAGGTCTACGTTGGACATTTCTAACTCACCTGTTGAGATAGAACTACCGTCTGCTGAAACTTCAATACCGATACCATCAAAGTCACCTGAGTTAAGTGTTGTCTGGTAACAGTTGCTACCTACTTTTTCAAGACCAGATGCATTTGAGAACTGCGCTACTGCAATCTGGCTTAAAAGTACAGTGTTACCGTTGTCATATGTACCAAAGATTCTACCTGTTGAGTCAACAGAAAGACCTGTTAAAGCACCAAGTTTCTTACCAACGCCATCACCATCGATACCTTTTAATACCCCCATAGTAGATGTTCCACCGTTGTTTAAGTTCTTACAATCGCTAAAATCAATCTCTACGTCTTTGAAGTTACTTCCTGTAGTATCTACACCAACTGCAGAGAGGAATGCTTCCATGTTTAAAACAACCGATTCATTTGCAATGATACCATCACCAGCATATCCACCAACGGATACAAATTTACCATCGTTTGTATCAAATTCAAGTACGCACTTATCATTTGCATTAAATGGCTCTAAATTTGGTTTTGCTGGTGCACCCGAATCTCTAACCATCCAATCACCAGAATCTGTTCTAACCAAAATCTGGTCTGCTCCAGTAGGTTCTCCATTCGCGTCTAATGCTTTACCATAAATATTGCCATCTGCATCTTTCTGATACTGACAAATCAACTGATTTAATGCAATTGTTGCAGCACCTGTTGCATTTGCCATTGCATTGTAGTTTTCTACATAATCAACACCGTTTGAATCTAAGATACTAGCAACTTCTACCGTATATTTGCCTTTGTCCTCAGCTTCGAATCCTTCCCCTCTATTGAGTGGACGAATAGAGAACTTAGCAGTATATGAATATCCTAAATCATCATAGAAACCTAATGACATTGCATATCCATCTTCACTAGTTACGTTGCTATCGTTTTTGTCTAAAATACCAGATGCAGCAGCTAATGTAGTTGCTTCTGGAGCAGATGTCTGATTCTGTGCAGACATAACCTGAAGTGCTGATACTGTATCTTTTTTGATTTCACCTGTAGCTGGATCAATCTGCCATCCCATAAGTGTATAACCTGTAGAAGTCATACAAAGGAATCCGTTACCATCTACGTAATAAGAACCAGAACGTGTAAAGAAATTACTTGTTCCATCACTTACGATAAAGAAGTTTGTGCTCTGGCTATCTGTAAGCTTTAAGTCAAATGGGTTACCTGTTGTTTCCGCTGCACCTGCTGTTGTAATAGCGATAGATGTAGCACCTGTAGAAACACCAAGACCAATCTGTTTTGCATTCACACCACCAATACCAGTTGCAGCGTTACCGCCTGAGGCACTAGCTGTTGTCTGATACATGATTTCTGAGAATGTTACTCGAGAAGATTTGAATGCTTCCGTATTAACGTTCGCGATATTGTTACCGATAACGTCCATTCTTGTCTGATGTGTCTTTAAACCAGACACAGCAGAGTAAAGTGATCTCATCATAATTAATGACCTCCTAAAAATATGAGCAGTTTGTTTTCCTCTGTCAGTCAGAAAACGTTAGCTTCCATAAGGTCCAGCTAAATAATGACTGCTCCGTCAATATTTGTAAATACATTACTGTTTGCTTCAGCCTGATCCAAAGCTGTAACGACCGTTTTGTTTGG
>JAZKYR010000011.1:0-8556 GCA_045612245.1 Agathobacter sp. | reverse complement strand
AGACTTATTGTATTCTGTATAATTTCCATGTCTTACACAAGACAATTCTTTACGAAGTTTAATCACCTTACGGTAGAAATTAAGAATCGAATTCTCGTCCTTCTCCTGCGCAGCTACGTTTACTTCTTTATAATTTTCATTCACATAGAACCAAGGACTCGTTGTTGAGAAGCCAGCGTGTTCTGTACTATCCCACTGTACTGGTGAACGTGCGGAATCACGTGATCCATTCCAAAATGGCTCTAATCTCTTTTCTGGAGATTTGTTAGTACCTACATTAAAATACTGCCAGCGAGTCTGCACATCTTCATACATTTCTGGATCTGATGGATACCAGTTACTCATACCGATTTCCTGACCCTGGTACACAAATGGAGTACCTTTTAAGAACATGTAGGATACTGCCAGCATCTTTGCACTCGCATCACGAAATTTCTCGCTACCATAGCGAGAAACCATACGTGGATGATCATGATTTTCAATGTAGAGCATGTTCCAGCCCTTACCTTCTAATCCATTCTGCCATGAAGAATACGCCTTCTTCAATTTACGAAGATTAAATGGCATATGTACAAAATCTGTAAACATACAATCTGCTTCCTGCGTTGCAAACTGAATCATCATATCCAAAACTGGCTCATTTGTTTCATCGATATATTTAAGAGCTACCTTTGGGGTAACCATAGGTGCTTCTGCAAGTGTCATGCAATCATATTTTGAGAAGACATCACGCTGAAATTCTTCCAGATATTCATGTAAATGTGGACCATGATTGAAATAATTAAATCCTTTGGAAGCTGGCATAATATAGTCATCAGGAAGTCCTTCTTTTTTCGAAATAAAAGTAATAACATCTTCTCTAAAACCATCTACTCCCATATCAAGCCAGAATGTAAGAATCTTCTTTACTTCTTCACGTACAAGTGGATTATCCATATTCAAATCTGCCTGTTCAATTGCGAACAAATGCATGTAATATTCCTGACGAACTTCATCCCAAGCCCAGGCTTTTCCTTCAAAAAGGGAATCCCAGTTGTTTGGCAGTTTTCCATTTGCTTTTGCTGGACGCCAAATATAATAATCGGTATATGGTTCGATACGTTCACGACTCTTTTTAAACCATTCATGTTCTGTACTGGTATGATTTACAACCAAATCCATAATAACCTTCATACCACGTTCATGTGCACCATCCAACACCTTTTTGAACGCATCCATGCCACCAAATTCTTCTGCGATATCCATATAATCCGAAATGTCATATCCACAGTCTACCCCTGGTGATGGATACAATGGAGAGAACCAGATTCCATCACAACCTAAGGATTTAATATAATCCAGTTTTTCATATACTCCATATAAATCTCCCATTCCATCGCTATTGCCATCTTTAAAGGAACGAGGCCAAATCTGATAAAATACTTTGTCTTTATACCACTGTTCTGTTCTCATAAACTTTTCCTCATTTTCTATAAACTAATTTTTCTTTTTAATAACAATGCACCTTTAATTAACTAGATTATCTACTGCATTTTCTTCATTAGCATCCATAACACAATCTATCGCCAAAACAACAGCCAATGCCTCTATCTCATTACCCGAACGATTCATATCAATCACAAACGAATCACCCCAACTGAACCATTCTTTGCAAATTGTCATAATCACACCTGTGCAATCCGATATAGTATACTCATGTGCTAAGAAATCACCTTCAATTGTCCAGCCCAATTCCTCTACCACATACTTTGGTTTCATAAGAGTTATTTTCTTTACAATAGATGCAGTCTGTACATCATTTTTGAATATATGAAAGGTAGGAGTTAAACTAAAGAACTTTTGCTTCAGCACCGCAAGTTCTGTTCCATTCATATCATGGATATGTAACTTTAATCCAACCTGAAGCATCCCCTTTGCTCCAATATCATACTTTTCATTCCCTTGTTCATCCATTACTTTAAATCTTGGTAATGCCGTAAACACTTCTTGCTTAATATACAGTTTCATCTCTAGACACCTCTTACACTTCCACTAATTCATATTCTCTTGAACCGTATCCTAGTTCCGCAGCTGCCTCGATTGTAAGCACACCATTTCTGCTCTCAATACGTTTTAATAAATGTGACTGACCTGGATCTTCTGTCGCTGCATAAACAAGATCAATACAAGCCTGATCAATTGCAATTGGATCTAAAGAAACTAAAATACCAATATCCTGCATACATGGATCTTCTGCAATGGCACAGCAATCACAGTCTACAGACATATTCTTCATAACATTTACATACACTGCATTTCCTTTGAAATATTCCACAACAGAACTTGCTGCATCTGCCATACTTCTAAGAAAACTGTCATGGTCTGCTGTCCAAATATCTTCTGGTACACCAGCACCATGAATATATGCTTTACCAAAAGAAGACGCTACACCAATGGAAAGCTGCTTCAAAGCTCCGCCATAACCACCCATTGGATGCCCTTTAAAATGCGATAATACGAGTAAAGAGTCATATTTCTTGATATTCTTTCCTACATAATTTTTCTGGATTACTTTTCCACTTGGAATCTCAAATACTTCGTCTGGACCTTCATCATCCAAAATCTCCACGTCAAAATCACGATTCCAACCATGTTCACGAATGGTAATCAAATGTTTGGTGGTCGTATTTCGTGTACCTTCATAGGCTGTGTTTGCTTCCACAACTGTGCCACCTACATGATCGATAAGCGGCTTCCAAAATGCTGGACGAAGGAAGTTCTGATTTCCTGTTTCACCAGAATGAACTTTGATTGCAACATTTCCCTCTAATTTCTTTCCTAATAAATTATAAAGTTCCAACACCTTTTCTGGTGTAATTTCTCTTGAAAAATATACGATTGGCTTCATAAGCTCCTCCTATTTATTTCGATTCCAAGCGGAAGGCATCCATGGATATTTTTCTTCATTTTCTAATCCATAGACTTCTAATTTCTGCATTTGCTCTACCACATGTGGAAGATTCAAACGTTCTACTAATTTTTCAATGATAGCCTGACCGTTATCTGCCATTTCCTTACGTGTTTCTTCATCTGGAATCGCTGTTGTAGCAGCGTGGTCAATATTTTCACCGAAACAATAGCCAATAGAACCACTCTGATATGCAAGGTTGAAAAGATCATTAAACTGTGCACAGCTCTGTGGCACCGCAACATCAAACTCTGTGGTAAGAGGAACATCCTCTAATCTACCCATAATCTGATATCCACCTACAAACATAGAATCCAAAAGTTTCATAAATGCCTTAGGATCTGTTCCCATTTTATCTGTATCAAAAATATCTCTTGCATTATTAAACATCTGCATCGTCATATCCATGTATAAAATAGGCACACCTGTCTCATCATAGAAATCACGTACCATAGGACTTACTGTCATATGTGCTGGACCATGCAAACTGATATAAATCTGACGCTTAAAGCCAAGTCTAAGCAAACTACGTGCTACTGCTCCCAAATAGTCAATTCCATCACGAATAGATACCTGAACGGTTCCTCTACCGGATGCAGTCGCACCCGCATAGAAATACTGTAAACCTGTTAAAAGTAATCCATCACAGGCCTCTGCCATTTTAAGGCCTACTGCTTCGCTAATTACAGTTTCTACATCAAGTGGTAATCCACCATGCATTTCTACAGTTCCCACTGGAACAATAATAATATCATTTCTTTTTAAGTACTCCTGTACTTCACTATTTAACATCTTTGGTAAAATTCTTGTTCTCATAAATCCCCCTCCATTATTTTATTTATTTCTTTGGCAACTGCTTTGAAAAATATTGTGCAGCAACCGCATATTCATAGTCGTTTTCAATATATAAAACGACTGGATTACCTTCTTCGTCTTCTATCACTTCATAAAGCATATAACTCTGTGAAAAATCTAATTCCTTTTTCCCTTTCAGCGGAAGTAAGGCAAAATATTTTTTGTTGTTTACTTCAAAATAAGAGTACACTCCACAGTCTAAATTTGTTCCATCTGCAAATGGAAGCGTTACAACAATGTCTTCTAATTTTTTTCCCATGAATTCCATAATCTGGTCTCCTTTAAATAATTAATCTTCTAATAAATATGACAATAATAGATCACAAGTTGCAACTAGACCATCCGTATGGGTTCGTTCCATACCGTGACTACAGTAAACGGCCATACCAAATGCGGCAGCTCGCAAATTATTACCAGCTTTGAGGGCTGCATTTGCATCCGTACCATATCGATAGAAAATATCCACTGCGTGATTGATTTCTTACTCTAATCATACTATTTATTTCATCATATCAATCGTCACTTGATTCCATTGATACTTATTCATATCTACTCTGCCATCGACAAACTCGATTCCTTCTGCCTCCAAAAGCTCAATCTGTCTATTTTCACCGCCAAATGCAAATGCTTTTGACACTTCTCCTAATCGATTTACCACTCGATAACAAGGTATATGCTCCGGATCAGGGTTAACGTGTAAAGCATAACCTACTACTCTTGCCCATCGCTTGCTTCCTGCTAGAGCAGCTACCTGACCATAAGTGGCTACTTTTCCATATGGAATTTGTTTGACTACATCATAGATGCGTTCAAAGGTTGCTTTTTCCATATATCTCTACTTCTCCTGTCCAATCATTAATTCCACCGAATTCATAAATATTGGTATAACCCAATGCCACCAATTTCTCTGAAGCCTGTTTACTGCGATTTCCACTACGACAATATACTAAAATTAACTGATTTTTATCTGGAAGTTCTTCTAATTCCTCGCTTCCAATTGTCTCATTTGGAATATTAATTGCATTTGGAATATGCTTTTCGGCAAATTCTTCTGTTGTTCGAACATCTAAAATAATATAATTCTCTTCTTTTGCCATCATAGCTACAGCTTCTTCCATGCTAATTTGTGTATAACTCATGTCCTTTTTCTCACATCCTGTTAATCCCATAATCACCAAAATTGATACTAGTATCATTATATATTTTTTCATCATCTTATCCAATCACTTTCTGAATAAATTATGCTTAATTATATCACTTCTCGCATTTCTAGAAAAGAATAATCCCTCTAAATCCATTAGGACTTAGAGGGATTCTATCATACCATTGTTCTGCCTCTATTTTTAATATGGCTCACAATAATATATTTTGCAGATTTTGAACAGGACACATACTGAGAATATATCAATTATCTATGGAAATATAAATTTGCCTTCTCCTCTACATCAATAATCATTTTTTCTATGGTACCATCTGTTTGCATTCGTTCCATATCATTTCTTACGCTTGCAGGAAACATATTCTTCATATCTTTTGCATAATAACTACCATCTCTCGGTATTCTGGAATCGGTTACCACATACTCCTCATCTATCTTTTCTACAACAAAAACATATGGAATTGAGGAACCACTGTCTTGTTTTATTTCTCCATTTTCAAGATAATATCTA
The DNA here is from genome assembly GCA_045612245.1 of Agathobacter sp. Taxonomy (GTDB): domain Bacteria; phylum Bacillota; class Clostridia; order Lachnospirales; family Lachnospiraceae; genus Roseburia. The sequence goes on along the minus strand of JAZKYR010000011.1, from coordinate 3,084 downwards.
CCCTCAACTACCCATGCATAAACATAATATAATTTCTCTGCCTCTTTTTCTTCTAGCAGCAAGGTTCTGATACTCGCAAATGCCTTTTCGCCCTCATGATGCATTGGTGCAGCGTCACCCATCTCTACAATATAATTCTTCACAGCCATATCTATCGCGGCATCGTCTATGTTGATTGGAGGAGTATAACTATATCCCCATGTACTAAACAATACTGGTTCATTTCTATGCATTCTAGACATATCAATTACATACAAGACTCCCAATGCTATCATCATAAAGATTATACTTCCAATGACACATTGAAGGATTAGTGTTTTGCGTTCTACCTTCTTGCTTGTATATGCAATGGTATTCAAAATATTTTCTTCAAGTTTTTCTTGATAATCTAGCGTTTCAATCTTTTCGCCACTCAATAACTCATTTACAGAAATGCCAAGTTCATCACATAGTGCTTTCATCAAAGACAGATCTGGCATTCCTCTTCCATTTTCCCATTTCGAAATAGCTCTATCTGTAACACCTAACTTTTCTGCAAGTTCCTTTTGTGTCATATTCTTTTCTTTACGAAGTTGTAGTATAAACTTACCAATCTTTTCTTGTTCCATCTGGTGCTACCTCCTTTTTCTAGGGTAATTATAAGTTGTTTTTCTGGAAAAAGCACCAAACGAAGCGTAGAGTTACGGAAAACACTTTATTAATGAATAAAATAATCAAAAACTACATCATAATCATATATTCTTTGATAATTTCCTTTACTTACTTGAAAACTTAAAAACTTATCTCCCTCTTCGTCTGTATTCCATTTCTCAGCAGGAACTGTCAGTTTAAGAATTGTACCTTTTACTTTTTCACAAATTATATCACTGTCCTTAGCTGGTGATATATGGCAATATCTACTTACACTTTGAGCAAAAACAAAATCCTCTGTTACTTCTTCAGTACGATTATAATAATCACGTGTATATGTAAGTCTTATCGCATTATCTTCCGAAATATAACAGTTCTCCTTTAATGTTAAAAAGGTAGATGTATATCTTCCTGTCTCTTCTCCAAAAGCGTCTGTTTCTATAATTTCTTCTTCAACAATTTCAAGATAGTCGCTCCAATTTTCTGTTGTTAATTCAATATATTCGGAGCAAGATTCAAATTCTTCTTTTGAAAGTATCTTTTCTCCACCATTAATTTCCACACTTGCACCGCAAGCACAAATAGAAAAGCACATTACTGTTGCCAATAGTAAACATAAAATTTTCTTTTTCACTCCACTACACTTTCTATGCATCTGCATTAATTATTTTATTTTAAAATTTTAATTATATATAAACATTTGGTCAAGGAATTTAAAAACAATAGCACGAACTTAAAGTCCGCGCTATAACACATTAATGACATCTCTTACATGGTTCGTATCCCATCTCCTCAGCTTCTTCTTTTGTTACCTGTCTAGGATTTTTCATATTGCTGCAACCCGAATGACTGTGATACTTTGAACCAGAATTCGGAATCCAAACCATCTCTTGACTATTATTTCCATCGTCATTGTAATTTACAATAACATCATTCTGTTGTTCTGTCTGCACGGGTTCTGGTAAAATGATATAGTAATGAATTATTACTTCTGCATCTTTCTCAACTTTGGCACCTTTTTCAAATATAGCATTTCCGTCTACTGATACAATCAATACGGTTCTATCTATGACTTCTGTTGTATATTCAATCTCTGTTCCATATGCTTGTACATTTGTAAAACCAGCATTAGTGAATATATTTACTATTTCATTATATTTGATCCCTTCACAATCTACACTTGATTTCGGAATTTCTATTCTCAAATCCTGAACATAATTTATAACAACTGGAACATTTGGCTCATATAATGAACCTTTATCAAACTGCGATTTGTTATCAATCTTAATATCAATTACAGCTCCATCATACTGCTTTTTATCAGAATAATTCATTTCCGAAGCAGTACCATCAACTTTTGTAAATCCAAGGTTTTCAAATAACTGATATACCTCTTCATAAGGTTTATAATATATTTCATTCTGAGAAAATGTTAATGCTATCTTATTATCAACACTTTCTTCTCCCGAAATGCTATCCGTAGATTCAGTGTAACCACTATTGTCGTTAATTACAGGTTCTTCAAATATAGCCATAACACAAGCAAATGCTGTTAATAATGCACATACTATCGCAGTCCACTTAAAAACCTTTTTATTTTGCTTGGCCATCTCATATGCAGCTATCTCTTTTTTCAGAGACTTTATTTCTTTTTTCTTCTTCATCCCTTGGATAGGATGGGGAATATGTAACCCCTCTTTTTTTTCAGATAATTCTTTAAGTCGCTCTATTCTTTCATTCTGTTGTGCTTCCTGTTCCAGTATTTCAGCTTGCTTTTTATCTTTTATCTCTTGAAAAAAATTATTCATGTTCTAAAACCCCATGTCATACAACATATTTATTTTTAATATTATAACACCTCTCGGATTCCAAGAAAAGAAAAAAGACCTCTAAATCCGTTAAGATTTAGAGGTCTTTATTAACTCTCATTAAGTTGCTTTCATATGTTCCCTCTACTAACCTCATCCTTCGCTTTCGCTCGGATTCGTTAAGAATCGGGAACGACCTCGCACTAAATTCGAACTTCGCCTATCGGCTCGTTCTCATTAAGTTGCTTTCGGTCTAGAATTTACCTTCTTTTGCTGCTTCTTCAATAGAAACTGCAACTGCTACAGTCATACCAACCATTGGGTTGTTACCTGCACCGATAAGACCCATCATTTCTACGTGAGCTGGTACTGAAGAAGAACCAGCGAACTGAGCGTCTGAGTGCATACGACCCATAGTATCTGTCATACCGTAAGAAGCTGGACCAGCAGCCATGTTATCTGGGTGAAGTGTACGACCAGTACCACCACCAGAAGCTACTGAGAAGTATTTCTTACCAAGTTCTGTACATTCTTTTTTGTATGTTCCTGCTACTGGATGCTGGAAACGTGTTGGGTTTGTTGAGTTACCTGTGATAGATACACCAACGTTTTCATGATGCATGATAGCAACACCTTCCTGAACATC
>JAZKYR010000010.1:0-6381 GCA_045612245.1 Agathobacter sp. | reverse complement strand
TTACCAACCTGAATTGGCTGTAAAAGTAATGAATCTTTGCCCATTTCTTTATCCTCCTCTTAGATAAAAATTTACGTTTTTGTGATTGTTAAAATTTTATCATTCTCGTTTTCACTTGTCTACATTATATCAATTTATGATAGCTTTAGGTCAATTTTTGCACCATCGGTAAAGCTAATAAAAAAGAGCTGCCTCCAACTGGGAAACAGCCCTTGAATTTTTATAACATTATCTCTGTCCTTTATCGTAAGGAATACCCTCAGCTTTTGGAGCTGCAGAGTGTTTTGATGTAAACGCTAATACTACAAGTGATACGATATATGGAAGCATATTATAAACACCACTTGGAATATTAAGTCCTGCTAAGAAATCGATTCCAAAGTATACGTTTGATAACGCACGGAAGAAACCGAATAATAAAGCAGCCATTGCAATATTCTGTGGTTTCCATTTACCGAAAATCATAACAGCTAATGCAAGGAAACCAAATCCAGCTACACCGTATTCGAATTTCCATTCAGATACACCAGTTGTGATATACATGATACCACCTAAACCGCCAAGTACACCAGAAATAAGCACACCTGCCCAACGCATTTTGTAAACGTTGATACCTACTGAGTCTGCAGCCTGTGGATGTTCACCACACGCCATAAGACGAAGGCCAAATCTTGTTTTGTATAAAACAACATACGATACGATTAACGCAATAATTGCAACTACGATAAACCAGCTAAACTCAAATCCACCGATATTTACAATAAACGCTTTCTTTTCTTCTATATACTGAACAATCGATGAATGATCATCTGGATCAGTAATTGTATTGATTGATTTTACAATAACAGTTGCAGCTGCTGTACCAAGCATGTTCATCGCAGTACCGATGATTGTCTGGTCCGCTTTAAAATGAATCGCTGCAATTGCTAATAAAGCCGAATACACTACTGCACAAAGAATCGATGCTAAAAGTGTCAATAAAATAATCATAATTGCAGAAGAACCATCTGGCATAAATCGCATCATGAGAGCTCCACCCATAGCACCCATAACCATGATACCTTCTAGACCTAAGTTAATAACACCAGAGTGTTCTGCAAAACATCCACCTAACGCAACAAGCATAAGGATGCAGGCAAAAAGAATTGTATACTGAACTAATAATAACATTATTTATTGCCTCCTTCCTTTTTTTCATCTGCTCTTGCTAAGGCAGTATTCATTGCTATCTTTAAGAAGCCTACAAAACCACAGAGATAAATAATAATCGCCGCGATTAATTCAGAAATCTGAGAACAGTAAATAGATAAATCTACATGTCCACCACCATCCGTAATATGCTGGATAAAGAATGATGAGAACAATGTTCCGATTGGATGAAGGCCACCAAGAAAGGCTGCTGCAATTCCATTAAAGCCCATCGCAGGAACAGACGAAGCAGTTACCTGCCACTGACCAATATCCGTCTGGAAATAGAACGAAGCCGCAAGTCCAGCCAAAGCACCACTGATTACAAGCGATAAAATAATGTTTCGCTTTTCAGCCATACCACAGTATTTCGCAGCATTTTTATTTCCGCCAGTTGCTCTTAATTCATAACCCAATTTGGTTTTTTCCATAATTACCCAAACCAAAATCGCAAATACAACAGCTAAAGGAATTGCAATCGTTACATATTTGTTATTAGAGAATAATGCTTCTAATCCCAAGCTTGGTAAAATTGCCTCACGTCCTTTTGCTTTTAATGCATATGTGTCCGAATTTGAAGGGTCTTTTGCCATACTTAAAAGCATGTTGGTAATATAAAGACCAATCCAGTTTAACATAATACCAGAAATAACTTCATTTACGTTAAAGTATGCTTTTAACAAACCTGCAATAGCACCCCAAAGAGCACCTACAGCAGCTGCAAGAAGCATACATGGAAGCCAGCCCCAGCCCCACATGATTGCTGCATAAATAGATGCACAAGCACCTACAACATACTGTCCAGCTGCACCGATATTGAATAAACCTACTTTATAAGAAAACAGTACCGACAACGAACACATAACAAGTGGCGCTGTTTTTACCAAGGTACTACCAAGATTTTTTAATTGTACGCTTTCTCTGCTATATCCCAAAAAGTTTTTAGCAACAGCCAGGATGGCTTCAAATGCACCATTTGGTTCAATCGCCAAAAGTACAAGATAACCCATGAACATACCTGCTAATATACAGATAAGTGAGGTAAGCAACGACTGTACTACAGAATTCTTTAAAACTTTTCTCATTACTTAACCTCCTTTCTCTTGGCACCTGCCATATAAAGCCCAAGTTCTTCCTGCGTGGTGGTCTTAGGATCGAATTCACCTACAATTTCACCTTCGTACATAACAAGGATACGATCTGGAACGTCCATAACTTCATCTAATTCAAGCGATACTAGAAGCACTGCTTTTCCAGCATCTCTTTGTGCAACTAACTGTTTGTGAATGTACTCAATCGCACCTACGTCCAAACCACGCGTTGGTTGAACAGCAATAAGAACTTCTGGATTCTTATCAATTTCTCGCGCGATAATAGCCTTTTGCTGGTTACCACCAGACATACTACGAGAAGTTGTGATAGGACCCTGACCAGAGCGAACATCATACTGCTCGATAAGACGTTCTGCATTCTTACGAATATTCTTTCTCTTTAAGAAACCAAGCTTGTTGGTAAATTCTGGCTCAAAATATCTCTGAAGCACCATATTATCTTCTAACGAGTAATCTAAAACCAAACCATGTTTATGTCTGTCTTCTGGAATATGGCTAAGACCCGACGTATTTCTCTGACGAATAGAGGCTTTTGTGATATCTTTACCACATAACTCTACCTTACCAGAAGTCAAAGGTTCTAAGCCTGTAAGACCATACACCAATTCTGTCTGTCCATTTCCATCGATACCTGCGATACATACGATTTCGCCTGCTTTTACCTGGAATGACACATTCTTAACCGCATTATTTTTATGCACCTTAGAAGCCACAGTTACATTTTCTACATTTAAAAGAACATCACCTGTTTTACTTGCTTTCTTTTCTACATGGAAGTTTACATCACGTCCTACCATCATTGCTGATAATTCCGGAATCGTAGTTTTCGCAGTTTCTACTGTACCGATGTATTTACCCTTTCGGATAACGGTACAACGGTCTGCCACTTCCATAATTTCAGCTAACTTATGAGAGATGGAAAGAATACTCTTTCCTTCTGCCGCAAGATTTTTCATAATCTGCATAAGTTCAGAAATTTCCTGTGGAGTAAGTACCGCAGTAGGTTCATCAAAAATCAAAATCTCATTATCTCTATAGAGCATCTTTAAGATTTCTGTACGCTGCTGCATACCTACTGTGATATCTTCAATAATGGCATCTGGGTCTACTTGCAAACCGTACTTTTCCGATAATGCCATTACTTTCTTTCTTGCTTCTGATTTTTCTAAAAATCCATGTTTTGTAGGTTCTACACCTAAAATAATATTCTCTAAAACAGAGAAGCACTCTACCAATTTGAAGTGCTGATGCACCATACCAATTCCCAATGCATTTGCATCATTTGGATCTTTAATATTTACTTCTTTGCCATCTTTTTTGATGACACCTTCCTCTGGCTGATACAAACCAAATAAGACACTCATAAGAGTAGATTTACCCGCACCATTTTCTCCTAAGAGTGCATGGATTTCACCTTTTTTTAACTGAAGTGTAATATTGTCATTTGCTATAATTCCAGGGAATTTCTTGGTGATATTAAGCATCTCTATTGCATAAGACTGTTCCAAAATATATCCCTCACTCTCTTACTATTTTCATTTACCTAAGGAAAAGGGCAGACCCTTTTTTGTCTGCCCTTTTATGCATGCTCACTTAATTATTTTAAGTTTCCAAGCCATTCAACAGTGATTTTTTCTACTGTTGGTTCTTTGCTAATATCATTTGAAACTTTGAGTGTTTCGTCGAACATAGCTGCTACAAGAGCTTTGTAATCATCCTGGCTGAATTTGCCATCTTCCCATAATGTTGTTTCCATTGGAAGCTGTACATAGTTTGCTTCTGGATCTGTACCTGAAACTAAACCTAATGTAGAAATCTTGCCAGCGTAGTTATCCCAGTTACCATTGATGAGTACATCTGTTAATGTATCATATGTTGTTGGGTAAAGACCCTTCATAGCAGATGTGATTGTGATGCCTTCACCATATTTTCCATCCATAACTGCTGACTGGTCTGTATCAACACCGATAAGTTTTCCGCCTGTTTTAACTGCTGCTTCACCAGCTGATGTGTAGATACCGCCACCACATGCGAATACGATTTCTGTACCACCCTGATACCATGTATCCATAACTGCTGTAATATCTGCATCACCCTGGAACTGGTTGCCGTATGCATATTTGATATTTACTGTAGCGCCTGTTTCAGCTGCTGCATCATCAGCACCCTGAACGAAGCCGTAACCAAAACGCATAACTGCAGGTACTGCCATACCACCTAAGAAACCTAATTCTTTGTAACCAAGTTTAACTGCTGCATAACCAGCCATGTAGCCTGAAAGTTCTTCCTGGTAAATTGCACAGTAAACGTTGTCCATGTAAACATAGTCTTCTAAGTTCCAGTTATCTGGATTGTAGTCGTATTCTTCACCAGCGTTTGGTACTGCTGCTTCAAGTAAGTCACCAGCTGCTACGTCTAAAGCGATGAACTTAATATCAGAGTATTCTTCAGAAACCTCTGCAATTGTTCCACCGAAAGAATAACCTGGCATAACGATTACGTTATAACCTTCGTCAACAGCTAATTCTACAGATTTTACACGGTCTGCTGTTGTGTTTGCTGTTGGTTTGAAATACTTGAATTTAATGTTGTTTGCTTTACAGAAAGCCTGACATGCTTCGTATGTTGTCTGGTTGAAAGACTGGTCTGTGATATCACCGTAGTCAGTAATCATAGCTACTTTATACGCTTCATCTCCACCTGCATTCGAACCACCACCATCGTTGTTGCCGCCACCGCCGCAACCTACTAAACAGCCCATTACTAATGTAGCTGCAAGTAATAATGAAAGAATCTTTTTCATTTTCGTTTCTCCTCCTTAAGTAAAATGAAATAAAATTATTTATTTTTTCAGAAAAGACTTAACCTCCCTCTTCTGACAAAATCTTAATAGCCTGATGCCGATTCGTTCTTTACAATTTTAACGATACGGCTTGTCCCGAGTCTGGTAGCACCTAATTCCATAAATTTTTCTGCATCATCCATAGAAGAGATACCGCCAGCTGCTTTGATCTTCACATTTGGTCCTACATGTTTTGCAAATAATTCTACATCCGCAAAAGTAGCTCCTGCAGTCGAAAATCCTGTTGATGTTTTAATGAAATCTGCTCCTGATTCTGTAACGATTTCACACATTTTAATCTTTTCATCATCAGTCAAAAGACAAGTTTCAATAATTACTTTTAAGATATGGTCGCCACATGCTTCTTTGATGGCTTTGATTTCATTTAACACATAATCATATTCGCCAGCCTTAAGCATACCTACGTTAATAACCATATCAATTTCATCTGCTCCGTTTGCTAAAGCATCTTTTGTTTCAAATACTTTTGTCTCAGTTGTATAATTTCCGTTTGGGAAACCGATTACAGTACATACTTTACATTTATCTGCCATATATTCTTTTGCCTGTTTTACATAGCAAGTAGGAATACATACAGAGGCTGTTTCATATTTGATTCCATCATCACAAATTGCCTTGATTTCTTCCCAAGTCGCTGTCTGAAGCAATAATGTATGATCTACAATTGCTAAAATATCTTTCTGATTCATCATGCTCTCCTCTTATTCTGCTGCTTCTAATGCGATTTTCATCATCGCTGTAAATGCATTCTGTCTTTCTTCTGGTGTAGTTTCTTCATGTGTTACTAAAGAATCTGAAATTGTAAGAATACATGCTGCTTTTTTGCCTAATACATTCGCATTGTGGAATAAAGCAAAGCTTTCCATTTCTACACACATTGCACCATATTTTTCTGGGTAACGAGTGAAGCTTCCGCGATTTGCATCCTGATAAAATACATCACTGGAATGAATTCTAGTTTCTTTACAAGGAATTCCTAATTTTTCAGCTGCAGCTAAAAGCTTGTCATTAATTTCTCTGGATGGATACATAACATCATCTTCGCAGCCATTCTGATCCTCGTGCTGGCACTGACCCTCTTCATCTGCAACATCTCTATTGTTAAGCCCATCCGCAAGCTGGCAGGCGTTGCCACCGAGATGGCAAACGGCAACCTCAACATTGAGTTCGAGGTGAAGGAGAACAACGAGATCGGCACCCTTGGCGATGCGTTGAAAG
>JAZKYR010000009.1:0-2829 GCA_045612245.1 Agathobacter sp. | reverse complement strand
TATTTTTTACGAAATAGAGTGGTACCACGGAGAATTAGTGTCTTCGTCTCTAATGGAAGTTAGAGACGAGGACTTTTTTTTTGAAAGTGGACCAAAGAAATAGGAGGATTTAAAAATGGCTGAACTTTACAATCATAAAGTGATTGAGAAAAAATGGCAGAACTTTTGGGAAGAAAATGAAACTTTCAAGACAGATGTTTGGGATTTTAGCAAACCAAAATACTATGCACTTGATATGTTCCCATATCCATCAGGTGTAGGTCTTCATGCAGGACATCCAGAAGGATACACAGCTACAGACATTATGTCACGTATGAAACGTATGCAGGGGTACAATGTTCTTCATCCAATGGGATACGATTCATTCGGTTTGCCTGCAGAGCAGTACGCAGTTTCTACAGGTAATCATCCAAACGGATTTACGCAGGAAAATATTGAGACTTTCTCAAAACAGTTGAAAGAATTAGGTTTTGACTATGACTGGTCTAAAGTAATTGCAACTTCTGATCCATCATTCTACAAATGGACACAGTGGATTTTCAAAAAATTATACGAAGATGGTTATGCAAAGAATATCGACATGCCAGTTAACTGGTGTGAAGAATTAGGTACTGTTTTATCTAACGACGAAGTAATTGACGGTAAATCAGAACGTGGTGGTTATCCAGTTGTTAGAAAGAAAATGAAGCAGTGGGTAATTGATCAGCCTGCATTTGCTGAGAAATTATTAGAAGGATTAGAAGAAATTGACTGGCCAGCATCTACCAAAGAAATCCAGAAGAACTGGATTGGTAAGAGCACTGGTGTAGAAGTAGATTTTGAAATCGTAGGCGGTGGAAACTTCTCTATTTTTACAACTTGTATCGAGACTATTTATGGTATCACATTCATGGTACTTGCTCCAGATGGAGATATCGTAAAAGGCCTTATGGACCGTGTAGAAAACAAGGAAGAAGTGCAGGCTTATATCGATGAAACATTGAAGAAAAACGATATGGACCGTACTGAATTAAATAAGACAAAATCAGGTTGTCCATTAAAAGGCTTATATGCGATCAACCCTGTAAACGGCAAAGAAGTACCACTTTTCATCGGCGACTTCGTACTTGCAAGCTATGGTACAGGTGCAGTTATGGCGGTTCCTAGTCATGACCAGCGTGACTTCGAATATGCAATTGCTCATAATATCGACATGATTCAGGTTATTGAAGGTCGTGATGTTTCTGATTGTGCATTCGAGAAACAGGATTACCTTGGAAAAGGCTGTAAGTTAATCAATTCAGAAGAGTTCACAGGTCTTACTGTAGAAGAAGCTAAAGAAGCTATCACAGTAAAATTAGAGAATAAAGGTGTAGCAAGAAGAAAAGTAAATTATCATTTCCGTGAGTGGATTTTTGCACGTCAGAGATACTGGGGCGAACCTGTTCCATGTGTTTATAAAGAAGACGGCGAAATTTACTTTATTCCAGACGAAGAATTACCACTTGTTTTACCAGAACTTGAAGATTACAAGGGTAAAAATGGTAAAGCACCACTTGAGAATGCAGAAGAATGGAAACAGTATGATGCAAATGGAGTAAAAGGTATCCGTGAAACATCTACTATGCCAGGTTCTGCAGGTTCCTCATGGTACTATATGAGATACATTGATCCAAACAACGATGAAGAATTTGCAAATCAGGAATTGTTGAAACATTGGTTACCAGTTGACTTATATGTAGGTGGACCAGAGCATGCAGTAGGTCACTTAATGTATGCGCGTATCTGGAACAGATTCCTTTATGACAAGGGCTTATCACCTGTAAAAGAACCATTCCAGAAATTAGTTCACCAGGGTATGATTTTAGGTGAAAACGGCATCAAAATGGGTAAACGTTTCCCAGAGTTCGTTGTTAATCCAAGTGATATCGTAGAAGAGTACGGTGCTGATACTTTAAGACTTTACGAGATGTTCATGGGACCTCTTGAAGTATCTAAACCATGGAATTCTAATGGTGTAGTAGGTGCGAGAAAGTTCATCACTCGTGTATGGAATTTCTTTACAAATCCAGAAAACATCACAGAAGAGAATGATGGCACACTTGAAAAGGTATATCATCAGACAGTTAAGAAGGTTACTAATGACTTTGAACAGCTTGGCTTCAATACAGCAATCAGCCAGATGATGATTTTCGTAAACGAAGTTTATAAAGTTGGCAAATGTCCAAGAGAGTATGCGGAAGGCTTAATCAAAATGTTCTCTTGTATCTGTCCACATGCAGGTGAAGAAATGTGGGCGAAACTTGGTCATGATAATACAATTGCATACGAAAACTGGCCACAGTATGATGAAGCTAAGACAATTGAAGATACAGTAGAAATCGCTGTTCAGATCAATGGTAAAATCAAAGCTACAATCGCAATTGCACGTGATGAAGCAAAAGATGCAGTTCTTGCAATGGCAAAAGAAGCGATTGCAGATAAACTTACTGGCAACATTGTAAAAGAAATTTATGTTCCAGGACGTATTGTAAATATTGTTATCAAATAAGAAGAAATAACACTTTCTAGCCCGGTAAAGTAAAACATATAGAACGACTCGAGGCGACAAGTCGCTTGACCTCGTCTTTTCTATATGTTTTATCTTGCCGGGCTTGTGTTATTTCTTGGTAACAATCATTGAAATATTGTATAAAATCGGTTATTATATATACAAGTATGTATATTTATGTACGAAGATAAGAAATAAGGAGAAAAAGGAACCTATGAGACAGTTAATCAACATTAACGCTGGCTGGTCTTTCCTTAAAGACACAAAAGAAATTCCAGCAACACTTCCAGCTGATTGGG
>JAZKYR010000008.1:0-5439 GCA_045612245.1 Agathobacter sp. | reverse complement strand
GAAAAAGAAGCAAAAACATTTGCTGAAACTTATATTGCAGAAGAAAAGAACAGACTTCTTGAAGAAACAAAAGCAAGAATGTCTCTTGATGACTTATTCTCACAGATTCAGTCTGGCAATATGAAAGAACTTAACATCATTGTAAAAGCTGACGTTCAGGGTTCTGTAGAAGCTGTAAAACAGTCTCTTACAAAACTTACAAACGAAGAAGTTATGGTTAAAGTTATCCATGGTGGTGTAGGTGCAATCAATGAATCTGATGTTACACTTGCATCTGCTTCAAATGCAATTATCATTGGTTTCAACGTTCGTCTTGATCCAATGGCAAAAGCTACAGCGGACAATGAAGGTGTAGACGTAAGACTTTACAGAGTAATTTACCAGGCAATCGAAGATGTTGAAGCTGCTATGAAGGGGATGCTTGATCCAGTATTTGAAGAAAAAATCCTTGGCCATGCAGAAATTCGTCAAATCTTCAAGGCTTCAGGTGTTGGTAATATTGCAGGTTCTTATGTCCTTGATGGTACAATCGAAAGAGGCTGTAAAGTACGTATCACTCGTGAAGGTGAACTTATCCATGAAGGTGATTTAGGTTCTCTTAAGAGATTTAAAGATGATGTTAAAGAAGTACGTACAGGTTACGAATGTGGTCTTGTATTTGACGGATTTAGTGGAATTCAGGAATTCGATATTGTAGAAGCTTATAAGATGGTAGAAGTACCACGTAAATAAAGGAAAATTGTATGAGAAAAAATAGTATTAAAAACATTCGTGTGAATGAAGAGGTAATGAGAGAATTATCTAATATTATTCGTGGTGAAATTAAAGACCCACGTATTCATCCAATGACAAGTGTAGTTGCAGTTGAGGTCGCTCCTGACCTCAAAACTGCAAAAGCATATATTAGTGTTCTTGGAAATGAAAAGGCACAGGCAGATACGATTGCAGGTCTTCGCAGTGCAGAAGGTTTCATTCGTAGAGCACTTGCAAAATCTATTAATCTTCGTAATACACCACAGATTACATTTGTGCTTGATCAGTCAATTGAATATGGTATTGCCATGTCTAAAAAGATTGATGAAGTAACAAAACATGATCGTGGGGAAGAAGAGGAATAAAATGATTCGTTTAGATGACAAATTAAAAGGAATCACATCTGTGGGAATTTCAGGGCATGTACGTCCAGATGGAGATTGTGTAGGATCAACATTAGCTGTTTATAATTATGTAGTTACTTACTATCCAGAGATAGAAGTTACATTATATTTGGAACCATTTCCAGATGTGTTCTTATTCTTAAAAAATGCAGATAAAATTAATCATAGTTTTACAGAAGATAAAGAGTTTGATTTGTTTATCGTATTAGATTGTGGTGACAAAGACCGTTTGGGTCCTACTGCAAAATATTATGATGCAGCAAAACATACACTTTGCATCGATCATCATGTAAGTAATCAGGCTTTTGCAGAAGAAAATTATATCATTCCAGATGCAAGTTCTACTTGTGAATTAGTGTTTAACACTATGGAAACGGATAAGATTACAAAAGAAATTGCAGAATGTCTTTATACTGGAATGGTGCATGATACAGGAGTTTTCCAATATTCTTGTACATCTGCTCAAACGATGAATAATGCAGGGATTTTGATGGAAAAAGGAATCGATTATCCAAAGATTGTAAGTGATACTTTTTATTTAAAAACATATGATCAGAATCGCATTTTAGGTTATGCATTATTAAATAGCAAACTTTACTTGGATGGTAAGGTAATCATCACTTATCTAACCCAGGAAAATTTAAAAGAATTCCATTGTACTACCAAGGACCTAGATGGAATTGTAAATCAGATTCGTGTTACAAAAGGGACTGAAGTTGCTGTGTTCTTGTATGAAAGTGAAGATGGAAACTTCAAGGCTAGCTTCCGCGTAACGGGAGATGTAAATGTTGCCGAAATAGCTCAGGCTTTTGGTGGCGGAGGACATGTAAAGGCTGCTGGCTGTAACATTTTTGGTAGTATTGATGAAGTTATTGAACGTATTTTAAGCGAAATTAAGAAACGTTTATAAAGGAAATATACAATGATAAATGGAATCATAAATGTATACAAAGAAAAAGGATTTACATCTTTTGACGTTGTAGCAAAGATGAGAGGGATATTCCATCAGAAAAAGATTGGACATACAGGCACGCTGGATCCAGATGCGGAAGGCGTGCTTCCAGTTTGTCTTGGAAAAGCTACAAAGGTTTGTGATTTGCTTACGGATAAAGATAAAGAATACAAAGCAGTTTTGCTTTTGGGACAGGAGACAGATACACAGGATATATCTGGAGAAGTTCTTAATACAGGTGATATAAATATGTGTGAAGACGAGGTTAGGGAAGCGATTCTTTCTTTTGTCGGAGCATATGAGCAGGTTCCGCCTATGTATTCTGCTTTAAAGGTAAACGGACAGAAACTATGCGATTTAGCTAGAAAAGGCATAATGGTTGAGCGTAAAGCAAGACCGGTAGTGATTCATAATATAGAAATAACCCAAATTCGTCTGCCAGAGGTGGAGATGATTGTATCATGTTCCAAGGGCACATATATCAGAACTTTGTGTGATGATATCGGGAAAAAACTGGGATGTTTCGGATGTATGAAATCTTTACTTCGTACAAAAGTAGATAAATTCACAGTTGATAAAGCATATACACTTTCACAACTGGAACAATTCATAAGAGAAAAAGAGGAATCGGAATGGGATTTCATCGAACCAATCGATGGAGTGTTCCATAAATATGAAGCAGTTACAACTGTGGAAGATGCACAGAAACTTGTGCAAAATGGTAACCGTATTCCTGTTGAGTTAGTTTCAGACTTTTCGGAACAGAAAATGAAGGAAAGTGTACGCTTATATGATTATAATCATAAATTTATTGGTATTTATACTTATATAGAAGAAAGTAATGAATACAAACCAGTAAAACTATTTATGGAATAAGTGGAAAATAGATATGAAATATATTACAAAAACACTTGATTTTAAAATAGAAGAACCGACTGCAGTGACGTTGGGAAAATTCGATGGTTTACATAGAGGTCATGAACTATTGATGCAAACGGTATTAGAATGTAGCAAAAGTCATAATGTGGCTTCTGTAGCATTTACATTTGATATACCACCACGAAATCGTGTGGAGGAAATCATTGCAAACGTTCTTACTACGAATGATGAAAAGCAATATATTTTTGAAAAACAAGGGATTGACTATCTGATTGAGTGTCCATTTACACCAGAAGTTATGTCTATGGAGCCGCAGGCGTTTATTGAGTGGATTTCCAAATCTCTTAATATGAAGTTTGTGGTTGTGGGAGATGATTTCCGTTTTGGACATAAACGAGCAGGGGATTATCATACTTTACAGGCGTATGAAAAAGAGTTTGGATATAAAACTATTGTTTTAGACAAACTAAAGGATAGCAATCGAGATATAAGCAGTACCTATGTAAGAGAAAAGATTGCAGATGGAAATATACGTAAAGCAAATAAGCTTTTAGGATATAACTACTTTATTAAGAGTGAAATCTTACATGGGAAAAAATTAGGCCGTCGTATTGGTATGCCAACGATAAATATGATTTTACCAGAAAACAAACTACTTCCTCCTAATGGCGTATATGTCACAGAGGTATTAGTAGATGGTCAAACTTATATGGGAGTGACCAATGTTGGATGCAAACCAACGGTTTCTGATGAACGAATTGTAGGAGTAGAAACATACATCGATAATTTTAGCCAGGATTTATATGGAGAAAAGATAGTTGTTTCATTTTTAGAGTTCATTCGACCTGAAATGAAGTTTGATTCGATAGATGATTTAAAGGTTCAAATGGAATCAGATATTCAGGCAGCAAGGAAATATTACAAAAATGTTACATAATTGTGTTGACAATGTAAAAAAATATTGTTATACTCACAAAGGTGTGAAAAGTCACAGGCACAATTATGGAGGAAAAATATGAATTTTGATAGAAAGACTTTAGCAGGAGTTTCAGGTGTACTTGTTTTCGCTTTGGTACTTGGATTATCGTCAGTATCTTTTGATAATTCAAACAATACTATGGTTCACAAAGAGAGCTATGGTATTCAGTCCTCAGCTGGTGCTTATGCAGCAATCGGTAATAGCGGAAATACAATCACTGCTGGTGTAAACGGTGCAGTTGATTATGCTGTTGGAGTTGTTAATGTAGAAAATGCAGTTGTAGGACAAGGTGTTAAGTATGAAACATTTGGTTATACAAACATGGGTATTGCAATTGTAAATGGTAACTTAAATGTTCGTAAAGAACCTAGTACAAGCAGTAAGGTTGTTGGTAAGATGACAAATAATTCTGCATGTGAAATTCTTGGCGAAGAAAATGGTTTTTATAAAATTACATCTGGAAATGCTGAAGGTTATGTTAGTGTTGACTTTATCGTTACAGGAGAAGAAGCACTTGCAATTGCACAGTCACAAGCAAAAGAGATGGCTACTGTAACTACAGAAAGACTTAATCTTCGTGCCAACGCATCTACTGATTCTCAGGTTATTTCTTCAGTAAACAAAGGTGAAGAAATTCCGGTCGTAGAAGTTTTAGATGGATGGGTAAAAGTTGCAGTTGATAACGTAGAAGGTTATGTTTCAGCAGATTATGTTGATGTTGCTGTAAAATTAAAAACTGCTCAGACTATCAAAGAGTTATACTATGGTGAAGGTGTTTCTGATACACGTGTAGACCTTGTTAACTATGCATTACAGTTCGTTGGTAATCCATATGTTTGGGCTGGTACAAGCCTTACAAAGGGTATTGACTGTTCAGGTTTTACTATGAGAATTTATGAAACAGTTGGAATTAAATTACCACATCATTCTGGTTCACAGCCAGCTCATGGTAAAAGAATTAGTAGAAGCGAAATTAAACCAGGTGATTTGATTTTCTATGCATCATCCGGAAGAATTGATCATGTTGCAATGTACATTGGTAATGGACAGATTGTTCATGCATCAAGCCCAAGAACCGGTATCATTATTTCGAATGCATTCTATACAACACCAGTATGTATTGTTTCATACTTACCATAAATTAAGTATTTACAATACAGAATATGTGTGATATATTATTCGGGTGTGGTTAGCCCATGCTCGGTGGACGGACACTCCGACCGCTGCTGAGTATCCATCAATTCAAAGGGCGTTTATAAATATATTAAAGGAGGATCTATCATGATCGCAAAAGACAAGAAACAGGCTATTATCGCTGAATACGGTAGAGGAGCAAATGACACTGGTTCACCAGAAGTACAGATTGCTATCCTTACAGCAAGAATTCAGGAATTAACAGAGCACTTAAAAGCTAATCCAAAGGATCATCACTCAAGAAGAGGTATGTTAAAGATGATCGGTCAGAGAAAAGG
>JAZKYR010000007.1:0-11441 GCA_045612245.1 Agathobacter sp. | reverse complement strand
GAATGGGCTTCTACATACCTTGATGTAATCCGTACATTAAACGAACTTGGAACATTCCCAACTATCACAAATGGTGTAATCTTCCACAATACACTTGCTTCTTCTGACTATGGCTGGTTACGTCATAGCACATTTGAACCAAGACCAAACTACTTTGCAGTACTCCTTTGGAGCAAACTCATGGGTACAACTGTATACGATTCAGAAATCGCTATCCAGGAAGGTGCTCACGTATTCTGTCACTCACGTAAAGATGGAAAAGATGGTTGTGTATACTTAGTAATCAACAACTCTCTTACAGATACTACAAAAGTAGAATTACCAAAAGAAGCACTTCGTTACACACTTTGCGGCAACGGCAACGTACGTAACACTTCAATCTACTTAAACAGTAAAGAACTTACATTAGGCGAAAACGACGAACTCCCAGCAATGGAAGGCGAAAAAGCATCTGGTACAATCGAACTTGCACCAGGAACATGTACTTTCTTAGTAATGTAATTCAAAATTTTATACAAAAAAGAACTGGTAGGACAACCTATCAGTTCTTTTTATTTTAATCCCTCGATTCAATCACCAGTAAAACACCCTGTTTCACTGAAATCTTCGCTGCATCCGCTAATATTTCATTGCTTACACCTAAAGATGAAAAGCATGCAATATCTGCATCCTTTAAAGGATATTTCATCCCTTCCAAAGTCACACCTTTTGCATTACCTTTGACTGGTAAAACAGATACAAACGAACCAAATTGTTCACCCTTGTTAATCTCTAACAAATCAGAAGTCATTCGAATTCGATTATGAGCATCTACTAATTCAATCGAGACATTCTCTTCCAAACCGATTCCAAGCAAATTCACATTCGCTAATACATGGTCTAAACGGGTTCCCGTAGCACCTAAAACCGTAATTTTTTTCGCTCCGCGACGAATTGCTTCACGAATGACAAACTCTGTATCTGTATCGTCTTTAATTGGATTCAAACGAAGCATTTCCACTTCTTCCATCCCAGAGAATCTTTCTAAGCTTTCTGACGCTACCGAATCAAAGTCTCCCGCAATTACATCAGGTACAATGTCATTGCGATACAGGAAGTTCATCCCCGAGTCTGCTGCAATCATCTTGTCATATTTATTTTCTTTTAAGTAATTCAAAGCGAACACATCATCGATGTGTCCGCCTGAAATGATTATATATTTCATTTTATTTTAAGTCCTCGTAAAGTTCTCTAATATTCTTATAAATAAACTCTGGCTTTGTCTCACTCGCCTCTACATCTTCCATTGTGCCTTCTCCACTTAACACAAAAATAGAGTGAATGCCTGCATTTACACCACAAGCAATATCTGTGTAGAGTCTGTCACCGATAACCGCTGTTTCTTCTGGCTTGAATCCAGCTTTTTCCATAGCAAGAAGTGCCATGGTAGGTTCTGGCTTGCCGATAAATTTTGGCATACGTTTTGTCGCATTAAAGAGCATCTGACTTACCGAACCACAGTCTGGTACATATCCATACCAGGTAGGACATACCCAGTCTGGGTTGGTCGCGATATAGTCTATACCTTTATTTAAAAGAATACATGCATCTTCTAACTTCTGGAAACTAAGTTCCGTATCAAAGCCCATGCAAAGACAGTCGATGTCATCTTCTAACTTATCTGTGATAGGAAGTCCACCTTCTCTAAGCTGTTCTTTAAACGAAGTTGTACCAAAAGCATAAATTTTATGATAATTTTTCTCCTGCAAATACAAAACAGTTGCATTTGTAGAAGTAAGGAAATCGTCTGCTGTAGATGCGATTCCTAATTTCTCTAATTTTTCGATATATTTATCTACGCTCTTAGAAGAATTATTTGTCAAAAAGAAATACTTTCCGCCAATGTTTTTTACATATTCCAAGAAATCCAATGTACCATCAAATAAATCGTCATCCAAATAAATGGTTCCATCCATATCCAATAAATACAATTTCACATCTTTCAGCATATCTATCCTCCTATGCGTTCAACTTATCTAAAAAGCATCTTACATTTTCTTCCACATCACCATTAAATACTGAGCTGCCTGCTACGATAATGTTTGCACCTGCAGCAAGGAACTGCTCTACGTTTTCTAAGGTGATACCACCATCTACTTCGATGTCTACTTCATAGCCTTTTTCATCAATGATTTTCTTTAATTCACGAACCTTTTCGATGGTATATGGAATCATCTTCTGTCCACCAAAACCTGGGTTTACAGACATGATGAGTACCATGTTTACTTTGTGAAGAATAGGAAGAATCTGACTTACTGGTGTCGCTGGATTGATCGCTACCCCTGCAAGTACTCCTTTTTCCTTGATTGCTTCGATAGTTCTATCCAAATGCTTGCATGCCTCCGCATGTACTGTGATAATATCTGCACCTACTTTTACAAATTCATCAATGTAGCGGTCAGGATCTTCAATCATAAGATGTGCATCAAATACACGTTCTGTACATGGACGAATGCATTTGATAACTGGCATACCATAAGAAATACTTGGTACAAACATGCCGTCCATTACGTCAATATGCACATACTGCGCACCAGCTTCATCAATAAGACGAATCTGATCTCCTAACTGGCTAAAATCTGCTGCTAAAATAGATGGTGATAAACAATTCATAAGTATCCTCCGTTGTCATAAACACAGTAATTAGTATTTTTTAATCTGCTTCATCTCGTTGTAAAGCAGTACATAGTTGTCATATCGTACCTGACTGATTTTGCCTTCTGCCAAGGCATCTTTCACTCCACAGTTCGGCTCATTGATGTGGCTACAACCCTGGAATTTACAGTATGGCTCATGCTCCATAAACTCTGGATAGCATGTCCACAAATCTTCCTTCTCAAATCCCGGAATATCCATGGAACTAAACCCAGGTGTATCCATAATATAGGAATCGTCTTCCAATGGAATGATCTCTGAGTGGCGAGTCGTATGCTTGCCTCGTTCAATTTTCTCGCTAATCTTTCCGGTTTCCATGTATACCGTATCCTGAAGCTGATTGATAAGTGATGACTTTCCTACACCGGAAGGTCCAGCGACTGTAGTAGTCTTGCCCTTAAGCATATCCTTAAGCATATCCAAATTGATACCTGCTTTCGCACTAGTAAATATCACTTCATAGCCAGCTGGTTTATAAATCGCTTCTAACTCCTGCTTCTGCTCTTCTGTCACCAAATCGCATTTGTTGAAACAAATCTTTACCGGAACCTTTTGGTACTCCATCATACAGAGGAACCTGTCCAAAAGATTAAAGTTTGGATCTGGTTTTGCTGCTGCAAAAATCACGAGTGCCATATCAATATTGGAAACTGCAGGACGAATCAACTCATTTTTACGAGGCAAAATCGCTTCTACGTTTCCTTTTTTATTTTCTTCATCAATAACCGCAATCTCTACATTATCGCCTACAAGAGGTTTGATTTTCTGATTACGGAAGGCTCCTTTTGCCTTACATTCATAAATTCCGGTTCCTACTACGTGAACGTAGTAGAAACCGGAAATTCCTTTTACAATCTTACCTTGCATTATGGTGTTGTTGCTCCTGTATTGTCGCCTGTGCCACTGTCACCTGTGCTACCGTCTTCACCTGTGCCTGCGTCGCCTGTGCCAGCATCTTCACCGGCATCTGAATTTGTACCAGTACTTATATAAACAGTAATTGTACTTCCTTCATCTACTTCCATACCAGCCATTTCTACTAATGTAACTGTGTCCTTTGCTTCGAAACTACCAGTATCGTCTTTAAATTTAACTAAGAAGCCCAATTTCTTTAATTCTTTTTCTGCTTCAGTTTTTGTCTTACCCACTAAGTTTGTTGGGATTTTCACTTTTTCTTTCGCTTCATCGTTACTTACGTATACGTTGATTACGCTACCTGGTGCTTTCTGTGTACCTGCACCTTCTACTTTGAACACTGTACCTTCTGGATATTTTCCATTGCTGGTCTGTTTTACGATATTCGCTACAAAGCCAGCTTTTTCTAATTCTCTGATTGCTACAGCTTCTGTCTGACCAACTAAATCCGCTGGTACTACTTTTGTACCCTTACCATCGCTGATTATGATAGTAATACGTGTGCCCTTGGTCTTCTTAGCGTTTGCACCAGGATCCTGAGAAATTACTTTGCCAGCTTCCACTGTATCATGGTTCTTGTAATCTTTTGTTACAAGGAAACCTTTTTCTTTTAATTTAGCTTCTGCCTCTTCCGCTGTTAAATCTACTACATTTGGAACCTCAATCATTGTAAGGTCTTGGTTTTCACCAGCAACTACTACCGAGATAACGCTACCTTTTTCTACCATATTTCCAGTTTTTTCACTCTGATCTAAGATAGTTCCATCTGCTTCGTCAGATTCTTCATATGCCACTACTTCAAGTTCAAGACCAAGTTTTTCTAATGCAGCTTTTGCTTCATCAATATTCTTACCTACGATGTTAATCATTTCTACCTGTTCTACATCTTCAGTAATTTCAGACTCAGTCTGCTGTGAAGTTGTATCTTCTGTGTTACCCTTACCAAAGTTAAGAGCATCTGAAATCATGCTTGTTACTAAGAATACGAGAATACCAATGATTAAAACACCGAGAGCAATACCACCATAAGTAACTACTTTTTCCATCTTAGGATCTAAGAAACCTGTAGCATCTTCATCCTCGAATTCATCAAATTCGTCTTCTTCATATTCGTCATCCAAATCTTCTTCAGATCCAGCGAAGCCATTTTCACTTTCCAAATCTGCATCTTCTGCAGTTGCCTGAATTTCACCTAATTCACTGCCGTTGATTACGCGAGTATCACTCACAACTGGAGGAGCAATTACTACGAAATCTTCATTTGGAGTAGATAAAGCCTGACGTAAATCAGCTAATAATTCACTTACAGCCTGATATCTACGTTCTGGATTCTTCTGTGTACACTTTAAGATAATTTTTTCATAACTGATAGGAAGATCCTGTGCATATACACTTGGTTCTACCATTTCTTCCTGTAAATGCTGAATTGCAACAGCTACTGTTGTTTCACCATCAAATGGTACACGTCCTGTTACCATTTCATACATTACGATACCAAGAGAATAGATATCGCTTCTTCCATCAATAAATCCATTTCTTGTCTGTTCTGGAGATGCATAATGGACAGAACCCATTGCATCAGCACTGATGGTATTCGAACTGATTGCTTTTGCGATACCAAAGTCTGTAACCTTTACTTTTCCTTCTGTGGAAATCATAATGTTCTGTGGCTTGATATCTCTATGTGTAATGTCTTTATTATGTGCAGCTTCGATACCTCTTGCTACCTGAATTGCAATACTGGTAGCTTCCTTGAAGGAAAGCTGTCCCTTTTTCTCAATGTAAGTTTTTAAGGTAATTCCTTCTACATATTCCATAACGATGAAGTGTAATCCACTTTCACTTCCTACATCATAGATATTTACAATATTTGGATGTTCCAAACCTGCAGCAGACTGTGCTTCTGTACGGAATTTAGTTACGAAGTTGATATCCTCAGAAAATTCCTGTTTTAATTCTTTAATCGCTACTACACGGCCAAGAATATGATCCTTTGCTTTGTATACGTCAGACATTCCGCCTGCGCCAACTTTATTTAATATCTCGTATCTGTCTACTAAAAACATACCTTCTGTTAACATTATTTCACCTCATCATAATATGGTTTTAATACAATCGCAGTAATATTGTCCTGCCCACCATTTTTATTTGCTTCATCTACCAACGCTCTTGCAATATCCTCAGTATGTACAGATGATAAAGCGATTTGGGAGATTCTTTCGTCAGTTACCATGTTGGATAAACCATCCGTACAAAGAAGTACGGTATCTCTATCCTCCAGATCTACTTCAAAGATGTCTGTTTTGATCTTCTCCGTCGCACCTACAGCTCTGGTGATCACGTTCTTCTTTTCATGGGTACGAGCATCTGCACGATCTACTTTACCCATGCGTACCATTTCTTCCACATAAGAATGGTCTTTGGTAATCTGTTCAATTTTCTCACCAATCACATACAAACGACTGTCACCTACATTCGCCACATACATTCTGTGGTCAATAATTGTCGCGGCTACTACGGTCGTTCCCATGCCTTGCTTTTCAAAATCCTCCCTGGATTCTACCACTAACAAATCGTTTGCCTTCTGGATGGCATCTCGTAATATACGAATAGGGTTTTCAGAACGGCTTCTAGAAACATGCGCCACGATGCGTTCTACCGTGTATCGGGAAGCATATTCTCCAGCTTTATGTCCTCCCATTCCATCACATACGATGTAAAGGTTTGGCAAGTGTCCAATCGGAGTGTCAGAAGAAAAGCAGTAATCCTGGTTCATGGTGCGTAAGGCCCCTGTGTCCGTAATGGAAAACGTTTTCATTCCTTCGCTGTCCTTTCTTAATTTATCGTATGCTGGACATAGTCCTAGACATACTATTTTTATCATATAATTTTAGCATACAATACATAAAAGGGCAAGCGTTTGACGCTTACCCTTTTGAATCTTTGTATCGTTTTCTTAATTGTCCACAAGCTCCATCAATATCACGCCCCATTTCTCTACGAACCGTTACGTTGATACCCGCTTTTTCCAGCTTGTTTTTGAATGCCTCTATTACCTTTGCATTTGACTGCACATAGTCTCTTTCCTTAATTGGATTCACCGGAATCAGGTTCACATGACAATTGATACCCTTGATTAACTGACTAAGCTCTCTTGCATCCTGATCGGTATCATTTACGCCTCCAACTAAGCTGTATTCAAAGGTAATACGTCTGCCTGTTGTATCAAAATAATACTTGCAGGCATCAATTACTTCCTGAATATCATATTTGTTTGCTACTGGCATAAGTTCCAATCGTTTTGCCTGATTGGATGCATGCAAAGAAAGTGCGAGTGTAATCGACAATTTCTCATCTGCCAGCTCGCGCATTTTAGGAACAATGCCACAAGTGGAAACGGTAAGGTTTCTCTGGCTAATGTTTAATCCCTTTTCATCTGTCAAAAGTTCAATAAATTTTAGAAGATTATCGTAGTTATCAAGAGGCTCACCTGTCCCCATAACCACAACATTAGAGATACGCTCTCCGATATCTTTTCCAATCTGGTAAATCTGGTCCAGCATTTCTCCTGCTGTAAGCCCTCTTACCAAACCATCTAAAGTTGAAGCACAGAAACGGCAACCCATGCGACAACCTACCTGAGAAGAAATGCATACAGAATTTCCGTGCTTATAGCGCATAAGAACACTTTCGATAACATTTCCATCTTCCAGCAAAAAGAGATATTTTCGAGTTCCGTCCAATTTTGAAATCTGTACTTCCTCTTTTTTTAAGCTTGTAAGATATGCATTCTCTTTTAAAGTCTCTATAAACTTTTTTGAAATATTTGTCATTTCCTCAAAACTATCTATCTGTTTTTCATGTATCCATTGATATATCTGTTTTGCACGAAATGCCTTTTCCCCCAAAGACTCAATAAATTCTATAAGTTCTTTCTGGTTGAGGGATTTAATATCTTTTTTATCTGACATGTTAATTCTTCCTTTTTAACTTCGCAATAAAAAATCCGTCATGATATTCTCCACCTGGGAACATCTGCTCGCTGAACTCTACTTCAAACTCTGGATATTTTTCTACAAACCAGGTCACATTACCTGCATTTTCATCCTTATGAATGGTACAGGTACTATATACAAGCGTACCACCCTTTTTCACATAAATGTGGACAGTATCTAAAATCTGTCTTTGAAGCTGCACCAAATCTTTTTGTTTTTCCGCAGTCATTTTATAACGGATGTCTGTTTTCTTGCCCATAACACCAAGACCTGAGCAAGGCAAGTCACAAATAAGCACATCCGCCTTCTCTTTTGACGCCTCATCATAGATGGTTGCATCCATCTGAACCGCATTCATGTTCTTTAATCCATGACGTTCGATATTTTCCTGAATCAAAGAAACCTTATACTCCGTCAAATCTCTGGCTTCTACCGTACCTGTACCTTCCATCTTCTCTGCAAGATGTGAGCTTTTTCCACCTGGAGCCGCACATACATCAATAATATAACTATCTTTTTCTGGTGCAGCAACTTCTGCCACCATCATGGAACTGATATCCTGCACGTAGAAAAGACCTTCTTCAA
Source organism: Agathobacter sp. (assembly GCA_045612245.1). GTDB lineage: Bacteria > Bacillota > Clostridia > Lachnospirales > Lachnospiraceae > Roseburia. The sequence continues at coordinate 3,252 of JAZKYR010000007.1, read as the reverse complement.
ACGTGTTAAGCGACTGTAAGTAATCGTATCCGCTAATCTCAAATGCATAAGAGAGTTTTTCGATTTCTTTTACGGTTACACCCTCTGCTTCCAATTTCTGCTTTAATTCTTCCGGAGTCGTCTTGGTTAAATTCGTACGAATCGTAATCGGACGTTCCTCTAAGAAGCTTTCACAGATATGCTTTGCCTGTTCAAAGCCAAAATTTTTTATCCAGCCTTCCACTATCCATACTGGAACCGAATATGTAACCTCCAAGAAACGAACTGGCTCTAATTTTTCATCCGGATACTGTAAATTTGGTAATTCTCTGGCGATATTACGAAGTACACCATTTACAAAACCTCGAAGCTGTCCAAATCCACGTTTTCTTGCAAGCTTTACTGCTTCATTACAAACTGCTGCATCCGGAATCGAATCCATATATTTCAATTGATACACACTCATACGAAGAAGATTTCGAATGAGTGGTTTCATTTTCTTCACTTTTATTTTGGAGAAAGAATTGATGATAAAATCCATTTCCAGCATATGTTCAATCGTACCTTCTGCAAGGCGTGTCAAAAATGCTCTCTCCTGCTTTTCCAAATACTGATATTTATTCAATACATCACGGATTACCAAATGAGAATACTGCTCTCTTTCGTTGACCTCGATAAGTATCTCTAGTACCAGTTCTCTCACACTAACACCGTTAGTCATTTCGTCTTCTTCCTCCAAATAGCATAACGATTCGTAACAACTGTAAAATCGAAGCCGCTACACTCGCTACATAAGTAAGAGCTGCCGCTCCTAATACCTTTTTGGTATATGGCAGTTCCTGCTCACTTAAGATTCCCTGTTCTTCCAACAATACCAAAGCTCTGCTTGAAGCATTAAATTCTACAGGCAAAGTAATCAACTGGAAAATCACCGCAAATGAAAACAAGAAAATACCTGCATTGATAATCAACTGCGACGATTGTGAATTGATAAATAAACCAATGAAAATAAGTGGCCAGGCTAATTTTGAACCAAAGTTTGCAATTGGTACAAACCAGGTTCTAAGATTGAGTGGAAAATAGCCTTTCGCATGCTGAATTGCATGTCCACACTCATGCGCAGCTACACCAATTGCAGCCACCGAAGTTGAACCATAAACCGAATCCGACAAATTTACCACTTTGGTAACCGGATTATAGTGGTCCGAAAGCTCTCCTCTTACCTGTCCTACTCTCACGTCATTTAAGCCTGCACTACGCAACAGTCTTTCTGCAACCTGCGCACCTGTCATATTTGTCATACTTCTGTAGTTTGCAAATTTTTTATAAGTAGATTTGACATTGACGGAAGCAATCATACAGATTACCGCACCTATTAAAACTAAAAAATATGTCCAATCATAAAAAAACATAAATTACTCCTTAATCTATATAACTTTCAAAAATTGATGTAAATCCATTCACACTTGTAACTGCACCAACCTCAATTTTGCTGATTATTCCATATCGATCAATATACACAGACGTTGGATATCCATTGATACCGAAAGCATAGGCCCAAGATGGTGCACACTGTGCCACCTTAAATGGAAGTGGCTTAGTATTTCGATAATATTCAATCTCCGTCAATGTATCATATGGATTTAAAGCAATTATTTCTACATCATCCTTGTAATTTGCATAAGCCTCTGACATATATGGAAACTCCAAATCACAATAATAGCAATTTATAAACCAAAAATTTAATACTACTAAATCTTTTTCCTGCAACAATTCAGAAAGCATAATCCTTTCACCATTTACGGTGTCTACTGTAATATTATACATTCCATCTCCAACAGAAAGGCTTGCTCCAATCAAATTTCCTTCTACCAAATACTGTCCACGTGTTGGTTGCGATGGCGTCTGTATTTCTGGTTCTTGTACTTCTGGCTCCTGTGGTGTCACCTCAGGTGTTTGAACTTCAGGCTGAGTAGTAATCTCTTCCTTCGGAGTCTCCTGTTTTGGTGTTTCCTGTTTTGGCTGTTCTGGAACCTTTGTTTCAGTGTTTACGGTCACTTCCGTAGAAATCGTCGCCTCTGTCTGAGTAGACACCTCTATTTCTGTATCTTTTTCCGTCTCTGTATCCACTTCCGTCTCAGTGGCAATCTCCGATTCCGTTTCCATAGTATATTGTGTATCCTTTTCAGGCTTAGATTGTTCCTCATTTTTGCCAGTATTATTCCGAGACAAACCACAGCCCGCCAAAACCAATATCACACAACCAATTGTTGCAATCAAAACTCTCTTTCGCATCTATCTCCCCCATTTATCACTATAGCTGAGTTCCTACCTCAACCGCATATCCGCGTAAGAAAGAACCCGCATCCATACGTTTTTTACCTTCAATCTGTACCTCAAGAAGAGATAAGACACCCTCTCCCGTCTGTACCTTGAGTGCATTCTTTTCTACTGCCACGACAGTTCCTGGTTTCTGATCTGTATTTTCTGCAAGCACAGAAGCACTCCAAATCTTAAAGGTCTTTCCATCGAGCTTAGTATATGCACTTGGCCATGGATTTAATCCACGGATTAAGCGTTCGATTTCTACCGCAGACTTATTCCAGTCAATGACACCAAACTCCTTGCTAATCATAGAAACATGTGTCGCTTCTTCATGATTCTGTGGAGTACGTGTTGCTGTACCATTTGCAATCTGTTCCATTGCCTCTATACAAGCTTCTGCTCCAACGACAGCCAATTTATCGAAAAGTCCACCACCGGTTTCATCCTCTGCAATCGCAAGCTCTTTTGTAACAATAATATCTCCCGTATCTACACCAATATCCATCTGCTGGATGGTAACACCGGTCACAGAATCACCATTGATAACTGCCCACTGAATAGGAGCTGCACCACGATATTTTGGTAAAAGTGATGCATGTACATTGATACAGCCATGCTTTGGCATATCTAAGATGCTCTTTGGCAAAATCTGTCCAAAGGCTGCTACTACAAAGATATCAGCCTCATATTTTCTCAAAAACTCTACGTTTTCTTCCAAACGAATCTTGGTTGGCTGGAATACTTCGATTCCACGTGCCACAGCGCATTCTTTTACTGGTGTAAACTGTAAAGCACCGCTTCTTCCCTTTGGTTTATCTGGCTGAGTCACTACCAAAAGCACCTCATGTCCAGCTTCAATAATCGCCTCTAATGTTCCCACTGCAAAGTCAGGGGTTCCCATAAAAACAACTTTCATTATTCTTCAACCTCTTCTACTTCATAAGTCAC
>JAZKYR010000006.1:0-14260 GCA_045612245.1 Agathobacter sp. | reverse complement strand
TTGAAACCTGTCATGTACTTACCAGCACCTTCAGAAACACCAAGAATAACTGGAGAGTTTAATTCCTGTGCTGTTAAAAGGATAGCTTTTGTCCATTCTAAGTTGTTGATGTTGAACTGTCCAACTGCATAGTGGCCAGCTTTTGCTTTGTCAAGCATCTCTTTTGCTGATACTAACATTTTTATTTCCTCCTAGATTTAAAATTTTATGCATTTTAAATACAAATTCGTTGCTAATAATTATAGTACATTTCTTCAAAAAAAGAAAGTCCAAATCCTACTTATTCCCTTCTTTTGTGAGAATATTTAGTTTTCTATGATGATTCTTAATGGTTACGCCCCAATGTTCTCCTCCATTCTCTCCATCCATAGTCCAGCTTACACTAGCACGAGAACGAATTTGAATGTTTGACGTCTTGAAACTGTAAACCATATCTGTCGCAGGGATAATTCCTGTCAAATACTCTATAATCTCTGTCAACTGGAGTGGGTTTGTTGGACTCTTTACCAAAGTCACTTCAAATTCACCGTCATCCAATTTTACGTCCTTTCCAGTAAGCCCTTTAAATCCGGCAACAGAAATGGAATTTGTAATCATTCCATAGATGAATCGACCTTCAAAAACTTCCCCATTTGCCTCTACTTGCATTAAATAGTTTGGAATAGCCGCAAGACTTCTTGCTGCAGATAAAATATATGCTGCATGTCCAAAAATATTCTTAAGTTCCTGTGGAGTCTCATATGAAATTTCTGTAAAAATTCCAAATCCCGCGATATAGATAAAGGTATCATCATTAAACTGGCCTACATCACAAGGAAAAACATTTTCTCCTACTGCAATCTCTGCTGCTTTTACCATGTCATTTGGAATTCCAAGTGTACGCGCAAAATCATTTGTACTTCCAGCCGGAATATATCCGAGTGGTGTGTACAAATCCGCTTCCCTCATACCGGTCACTACTTCGTCTAAGGTTCCATCGCCACCGCTACAAACAATACGATCATATTTCGCACCATCTTCACGCACTTTACGTGTGGCATCCCCTCTTGCCTGTGTTGGATAAACGGTAGGCTCATAGCCTGCTTTTACCATTACGTCTACAATGTCCAATAAATTGTTTTTGATCAACCCCATACCAGACTTTGGATTGAATACAAATAATAGTTTTTTGTCCGCCATATGTTTTTCCTCTTACTTGGTTAAAAATTCCTCCAAAGCAACAACAGCTGCTTCTTCATCGCTACCTTCTGCTTCAATTTTGATTACTTTTCCTACATCAAGTCCTAAACCCATGATTCCCATGATACTCTTTACATTCACACGTCGGCTTCCCATTTCAATCATAACATGACTAGAAAAGTTGTTGGCTAACGCCACCAATTCTGCCAATGCTCGTGCATCATACACAGATGAGGTCTTAACCGTAATCTCCTTTTTCATAACAAATAAATCTCCTTGGTTTATGGTTTCACTCCACGACTTTCTCGAATAGCCTCCGCCACAGCGGCCAGTTTACGAAGTCTGTGGTTAATTCCCGATTTTCCCACTGGCGGATCCATATATTTCCCCAAATCCTTAAGTGGTGCCTCCGGATATTCTAATCGAACCATTGCCATTTCCCTGAGTGTTAATGGCAGACTGTCCAATCCTTCAGTATCTCGGATATATTCTATGTCGGATATTTGTTTTACTGCTGCATTTACGGTTTTACTGATATTTGCCGTTTCACAATTCACTTTGCGATTTACAGTATTGCGCATTTCTTTTAGTATGCGCACATTTTCCAGATTCATCAAGGATACATATGCTTCCATAACATTAAGCATATCTACAATTTGGGAACCTTCTTTTAAATATACAACATAATAATTTTTTCTTTCTACTACCTTTGGCTCTGTCTCAAATTCCTTCATAAGTTCCTGAAGTCTTGAAGCTTGCGCCTGGGTTCTACACACGATTTCAAAATGATAACCCTTATTCGGATCCGTCATAGAACCGGATGCCATAAATGCACCTCGTATAAAAGCACGCTTACAGCAGGTTTTCTCTAAATATAAGCCTTGTATCGCCTCAACGATTTTCTTACAATCTTGGCTTTCTAATGGCTTCGACACATCTATGTCAAAAGCTCGTTTCATCAGAATTGCATATTTTTCAATTAGTATTGGATTATCCGTTTCAAAGGATAACGAATACGGATTCATACTAATGCGCCCTTCCTGCATAATCATAGCAGAAAGTTCTGCCACCTGGCAATGCTTATGTCTACTATGCTGACGTGCCAATTCTTCTTTTATATCACTTGAGAATGACATTCTATTTTCCTCTCAATGCGTCCTTGGATAAATCTCTATGCTCTATCTTTAAACCATAATCTCTGTCTTCTCCATTTAGACGCTTATACAACTCGTTTGCAAGTGTTACCGAACGATGCTTACCACCGGTACATCCAATCGAAATTACCAACTGATTCTTTCCCTCAGATATGTACTGTGGAATCAAAAACTGAATCAAACCCTCCAGCTTATCAATAAACTCTGTCGCTTCAGGATACTGCATCACGAATTCCTGAATTTCTTTATCGTTACCAGTCTTAGGTCTAAGCTCAATATCATAATATGGATTTGGTAGGAAACGTACATCCATTACCATATCCGAATCTGATGGAATACCATACTTAAACCCAAACGACAAGATGGTAATCATCATACTCTTAAACTCTTCTTCATTGACAAAAATGCGTTCTAATTCCGCTTTTAGTTCACGGGTAAGAAGTTTGCTGGTGTCGATAATGTAGTCCGCATTTTTCTTAAGAAATGCAATTTTTTCACGCTCACGTTCCAGTCCTTTTTCAATACGTTCCCCATTTGCCAATGGATGGATACGACGAGTTTCCTTATAGCGCTTAATAAGTTCTTTGTCCAGCGCATCCAAATATAAAATCTCGTATGGAATCTCTTTATACTTCATCCGTTGAAGTGTAAATTCCAAATCTTCAAAGTCCGCACCACTACGAACATCCATTCCGATAGCAACTTTGTTCTGAGCAGAATGTAAGTCTCCTAAAGATTCCACAAAGTTATCAAACAACACAATTGGAAGATTATCAATACAAAAGTATCCCATATCCTCCATCATCTTCATTGCTGTACTTTTTCCTGCTCCGGACATTCCGGTTACGATTACAAGTTTCACTAAAACTCTCCTATCATCTTTACCTCAGGCTCAAGTTCTACCTGAAATTTATCGAATACTCTTTGTTTCACATCTTCAATCAGCTGAAGGACATCGCTTGCTGTTGCATCACCTGTATTAATTACAAATCCACAGTGCTTCTCTGAAACCTGTGCGCCTCCTACTTTGTAACCTCTAAGCTCTGCATCCTGAATCAGCTTTCCAGCAAAATAGCCTTCTGGACGCTTAAACGTACTTCCGGCACTTGGAAATTCCAAAGGCTGTTTATCTACCCTGCGCCCTTTAAAATCTGCCATCTTTTCACGAATTGTAGCTTCCTCTCCAGGGGTAAGCTCCAGCACTGCTTCTAAAACAATATAACCTTTTTCTGGAATACAGCTATGGCGATAAGATAATTCTAATTCTTCGTTTGACAATATCTTTGTTTCGCCTTCTGGTGTAAGTACAGTTGCACTTACCACTACATCCTTCATTTCTCCGCCATATGCGCCTGCATTCATTACGATTGCACCGCCAAGAGTTCCTGGAATACCAGCTGCAAACTCTAATCCCGCAAGACTATTTTGGGCAGCTTCTGAAGCAGCCTTTGCCAGTATCGTTCCGGCACTCACGGTCATACATGTACCATCCAGCTTAATTTCTTCTGCTTCTTTTCCAAGGGAAAGCACCAGCCCACGAATTCCTCTATCACCGACTAAGAGATTGCTTCCATTTCCAATAATGGTAACTGGCACCTCAAATTCTTTTGCCACGGCAATAATATCAGAAACCTGAGAGATCTTTGGCGATACAAACACATCCGCATTGCCTCCAATGCGGAAGGTTGTATGTTTGCTCATTGGTTCATTTTCCAGAATTGCTTCTTTAGAAACAATCGCTGCTAGTTTGTTGTAGAAGTCTTGATTCATCATAATTATGCTTCCTTTAAGAATGCTACATATCCTCTATAAGCTTCGTATAAATCTACTTTACTAATGATTTCCCATGGTGCATGCATATTTAATACTGCTACACCACTGTCGATTACGTTCATGCCATAGCTTGCTAAAATATAAGCGATAGTTCCGCCGCCACCCTGGTCTACTTTACCAAGTTCTGCTGTCTGGAATGCCACATCATTTGTATCCATAATATTGCGAAGTTTTGCAATATATTCTGGGTTTGCATCATTGGAACCACCTTTTCCGCCTCTGCCTGTAAATTTGTTGAATACAAGACCTTTACCGAAGAAAGCTGCATTCTTCTTTTCCATTACAGATGGGAAATTAGGATCAAACGCTGCAGATACGTCTGATGAAAGCATTTTTGAATTCTTAAGTGCACGACGAAGTGCAAGTTCGCTATAGCAGCCAGCTAAGTTCATTACTTCTGCTACACAGTTTTCAAAGAACTTAGATTCCATACCAGTTGCACCTACGCTACCGATTTCTTCTTTATCTACTAAAAGACATACACTTGTATATTCTGGTACATCAATTTCTAACATTGCTTTGTATGATGGCCAAGCACATACTCTGTCGTCATGTCCGTAGCCCATAATCATACTGCGGTCAAATCCGTAGTCTCTTGCATCTCCTGCAGGTACTACTTCGATTTCTGCTGAAAGGAAGTCTTCTTCTTCGATGCCATAAGCGTCTTCTAAAATACGAAGGATATTTCCTTTTACTTTTTCTTTTACCTTTTCTTCTGCATCTTCCTCTTCTGTCATCGGAATGCTTCCGATAAGAAGGTCAAGGCTTTCACCTTCGATTACTTTTGCAGCTTTTTTATCAAGCTGTTCTGCTGAAAGGTGAATGAGTAAATCTGTAATACCGAACACTGGATCTTCTGGTTTGTCACCAATGTTTACGCTTACGATGCTGCCATCTTTTTTACAGATTACGCCATGTAAAGCAAGTGGAAGTGTTACCCACTGATACTTTTTGATACCACCATAGTAATGTGTATCAAGCATAGCCATTTCTGTATCTTCAAACATAGGAACCTGTTTTAAATCGATACGTGGTGAGTCGATATGAGCACCAAGAATATTCATACCTGCTTCTAAACTTTTTTTCCCTAAGATAAACATTGCAAGGCCTTTTCCCATATTGTTGGCCATTACTTTGTCACCTGCTTTTAACGCTGTACCAGCTGCAATTGCTTCATCTAAATCGATGAATCCAGCTTCTTTTGCTAAATCATAAATGTATGTTGCACATTCACGCTCTGTTTTACAAACACTGATAAATTTACGATAGTCTTCTGCAAAAGCGAAAACTTCATTTCTTTTTTCTCCCTGTGGGTATTTTTCCCAAGCATTTTTTCTTTCCATTTTTAATCCTCTTCTCTATTTTTTACTAAATTTTCTTGTACTCTTCTGTAAAGTTCCTGAGCCGCATTATAGCCCATCTTCTTTTGTCTATGGTTAACCGCTGCAGTCTCACAAATAACTGCTAGGTTACGTCCTGGACGAATTGGAACAGAATGACATACCACTTTGTTACCAAGGTATTCGGTATGCTCGTCCTCTAATCCCATGCGGTCATACTCTGCATCTTTTTTCCATTCCGAAAGCTTGATTACCAAATCAATCTCTTGTTTTTCCTTAATACATTCCACACCATAAAGTGTCTTTACATCTACAATTCCGATACCTCGAAGTTCGATAAAGTTTCTTGTAATCTCTGGTGCTGTTCCGATTAAGGTATGGTCATTGATACGGCTGATTTCTACCACATCATCCGACACCAGTCGGTGACCACGTCTTACCAACTCTAAAGCAGCCTCGCTCTTACCGATTCCGCTTTCTCCGGTTATCAAAACACCCACACCATAGACGTCTACTAATACGCCGTGAATGGTAATACTAGGTGCCAAATGTTCCCCTAATGCAGTAATAATTCGCACTGCAAATTCCGATGTTGGCTGACTGGTTCCCAATACAGGAATCCCATTTCTCTCTGCAATTTGAATAAATGCTTCATCTGGAACTAAATCGCGACTAAAAATAATACAAGGAATGTCATAACTTAAAAGTTCTTCATAAACTTCTACTTTCTTCTCTTCCTCTAACTGTTTAGTATAGAAATATTCTACATTACCAATCAATTGTACTCGCATACTATCAAAATGCAAAAAATATCCCGCCAACTGAAGCGCTGGTCGATTGATATCTGATCGCTCAATTCTACGTTTCTTCAAATCAATGTCGTCGGTATATACTTTTAAATCCAACTGTTCAACAATTCTGGAAACACTTACGCCATTTTTATCCATGGTTCGTCCCCCCTGTTTTTGGCGGAGCGCACACACGCCCACACTTAACATGATTTTATCATATTTCCATTTAGATTTCTACTCTTTTAAGGGCTGATGAAAGAACAAATACACCGCTTCTGCGCTACGCTGATTCATTCCCTCTACCTGCGCCAATTCTTCTGCAGATGCATTACGAATATTCTCTAGGGACTGATACTTTTTCATCAAGGCTTTTCTTCTTGCCGGACCAATTCCAGGAATATCATCCAGTACCGATTTCACCTGCGATTTACTTCTTAAACTTCTATGGTATTCTATCGCAAATCGGTGTGCTTCATCCTGAATTCTGGTAATTAATTTAAAGCCCTCTCCATGTCTGTCAATCGGAATTTCCACGTTGTTATAATACAAGCCTCTGGTTCTATGATTGTCGTCTTTTACCATTCCACACACCGGAATATCCAGTCCCAACTCTTCCAACACCTGGAGACAGATATTCACCTGCCCACGTCCTCCGTCCATCATAATAACATCTGGGAAACGATTGAACGCCCCCACTTCTTCTGGAAGATTTCTGTCTTGTAATTCTACTTTTTCTTCCATACCATGCAAGAAACGTCTGGTCAAAACTTCTCTCATAGAGGCATAATCATCCGGTCCTGTTACACTGCGAAGTTTAAATTTACGATAATCACTTCTCTTTGGTTTTCCTTTTTCATAAACGACCATGGAACCAACAGTTTCAAACCCATTAATGTTTGAGATATCAAAGGCCTCCATTCGATTTAAGCCTTTTAAACCTAATAATTCTTCGATTTCTTTTACAGCACCGATAGTACGGCCTTCTTCACGTTTTATCTTCTCTTTGTCCTGGCTTAAAACCATTTCTGCGTTACGAGCAGCTAAATCTACCAGTTTGTTTTTCATACCTTTTTGTGGTGTATGAACGCTTACTTTTGTCCCACGTTTTTTTCCTAACCATTCTTCTACAAGATTCACATCTTCAATCGCTTCCTGTAGCAAAACTTCTCTAGGAATAAAAGGTGTACCTGAGTAAAACTGTTTGATAAAAGTAGATAAAATATCACTTCTACTCTCGTCTGTACCCACACGCACATGGAAATGATCTCGTCCAATCAGTTTTCCACTACGAATAAAGAATACCTGCACCACTGCGTCCACATCATCTGCCGCAAATGCAATAATATCCTTGTCCTCTCCATCTGTATTTGTAATTTTCTGTTTCTGGGCAATTTGTTTTACACTATTCAAAAGCTCACGATACTCGATTGCTTTTTCAAACTCCATATCCATCGATGCCTGATTCATTTTGGCCTCTAAATCACGAATAACCGGAGCATAATTTCCATTCAAAAATTCTATCACACCTTGAATTTTTTCTGCATATTCTTCCTTGTTTATGTACCCCTGACATGGGGCATCACATTGATGAATATGATAATTTAAACAAGCTCTATCTAATCCGATATCTCTTGGCAAATTTCGATTACAGGTGCGAAGTCGATATATTTTATTAATCAGATCTATCGTATCTTTTACTGCCCCCGCACTTGTATATGGACCAAAATATCTCGACTTGTCCTTCTTCATCTGACGAGAGAAAAGTACACGTGGAAAATCTTCTCCCATCGTCACTCGAATATATGGATAAGTCTTATCATCTCGAAGCATCGTATTATATTTTGGAGTATGCTCTTTTATCAGATTGCATTCTAATACCAGTGCTTCCAGTTCCGAATCTGTAATAATATATTCGAAACGCTCAATATGTTCCACCATCTGTTTTTTCTTAATGCCCTCATTGTGGCTAGGCTGGAAATATTGACGCACTCTTTTACGAAGGCTAACCGCCTTCCCGATATAGATAATTGCATCTGATTTATCATGCATAATATAAACTCCCGGCAAATCCGGGAGTTTTTTTAGTTCATCTTGTAAGTCGAACATATGAAATTAATCCTCTTCGAAATAGTCATCTACGAGTGCTACAGAGGTTTCTTCTGTAGACAGCTCAACTGTTTCCTCTACAAAGATATCCGCTTCTTCTGGAATACCTTTCAGTTCTCGATACATCTTCATAAACTCTTTTCCTGTAATGGTTTCTTTTTCAAAGAGATATTCAGAAATCTTATCGAGGACTTCTTTATTTTCTTCCAACATATTATAAGCACTTGTGTAGCATGCATTGATGAGAGCGAGCACCTCTTCATCAATCTGTCCTGCAGTATCTTCCCCACAGATAAGTCCTGCTGCACCATTTAAATACTGATTTTCTACAGTAGCAAGACACATCATACCAAAACGGTCTGACATACCATACATAGTAATCATTGCACGAGCAATCTTTGTAGCCATTTCAATGTCGTTTGCCGCACCGCTAGTTGCAGATTCAAACTGAAGCATCTCTGCTGCACGTCCTGCCATATAAGTAGTAATCTTTGCAACGAGTTCATCTTTTGTCTCCAGATATTTTTCTTCTTCTGGAGTCTGAAGAGTATAGCCAAGTGCTCCCATGGTACGAGGCACAATAGTAATCTTCTGTACTGGTTCTGTATCTTTCTGAAGTGCAGATACAAGTGCATGACCTACTTCGTGATAAGCAACAATCTTACGTTCCTTCTCACTCATAACACGGTCTTTCTTTTCTTTTCCACCAACAGCAACTAGTTCAAAGGCTTCAAAAAGATCTTTCTGGTTTACAAACTTACGATCATCTTTTACTGCCAGAATCGCTGCTTCATTAATCATGTTTGCAAGGTCCGAACCTACAAGCCCTGCTGTTGCTAATGCCAATGCATCTAAGTCTACGGTTTCATCCATGTTTACATCTTTAGAATGAACCTTGAGGGTTTCTAAACGCCCCTTCAAATCTGGTTTATCTACGATTACACGTCTATCAAAACGTCCTGGACGAAGCAACGCCTTATCCAATACTTCTGGACGGTTCGTTGCTGCCAAAATAAGAATACCCTTTGAAGTATCAAAACCATCCATCTCTGCGAGCAACTGGTTTAAAGTCTGTTCACGTTCATCGTTTCCGCCACCATAACGGCCAGTATCTCGACTCTTACCGATCGCATCAATTTCATCAATAAAAATGATACATGGAGCCATCTTCTGTGCTTCTTTAAAAAGATCTCTTACACGCGATGCACCTACACCCACGAACATCTCTACAAAGTCAGAACCTGCTAGTGAGAAGAATGGTACATTCGCTTCACCTGCAACAGCTTTCGCAAGAAGTGTTTTACCTGTACCAGGAGGTCCTACTAAAAGAGCTCCCTTTGGAAGTTTTGCACCGATTTCACGATACTTTGCAGGGTTGTGTAAGAAGTCTACCATTTCCTGCAAGGTTTCTTTTGCTTCGTCCTGTCCTGCTACATCTGCAAAAGTAACACCTGTGCTTTTTTCTACATAAACTTTGGCAGTAGATTTACCAACGCCCATGGCGCCGCCACCCATTTTTCTCATTAAGAAACTTAACAAAATCCACATCAATACAAGTGGGAGAATCCAACCAACTGTTTCCATAATCATAGCAGAAGTTGTATCTGGCACAGTCGCCTTCACTTCAATCTTCTCGCCATTTTTGGTTTTCATGGTCTTTACAGTTTTTACCAATTCTTCATCATTGATGTATCCTGTATAATATGTGATTTCATAATCTTCTTTATCATCAACTAAAGTATAGTCAATCTGATAATTTCCAAAGGTTACTGACTCTACATTTCCAGCTTCTAAATGCTCAATAAATGCTGTATAAGTAGTTTCCTGTGTTTTCATATTATTGAAACGGTCTGAGAAGAATGACATGATTAACAATGCCACCAAAGTGAACATTAAAAATATTAATCCCGTCTGTGGATTCGGTTTCTTCGGTCCGTTTCCATTATTCTCATTTTTATTATCATTCCCATCTGGGCTATTATTTTCTGGCCCTTCTTCTGGGATATTGTATTGATTTATATTACTCATATTTCCTCCATTTTTTCTAATCGTACAATAGTCTATTATAAAGAAATCCCCTAGTGAAATCAACTGATACACTATGAACTTTTTCTAAACTTTTCTACATCTGATGGCGTACAACCTGATATTCATCTCCTGATTTAAAATATGGACATGATTTGTAACTACTCTGGATGAATCTTGCCATATCATCTTCATCCATATTTACAGAACAATAATATTCTTCATCCTCTTCATCATATTCGTTGTATGCACAAAAATCGCAATTGGTTATCATAATTTTCTCCTTTTCATGAATTACACAAACTGATTCTGTTCTCTATCATATTGATAATTAATCATTTGAAGTTTTTGTATAATCTCTTCTGGCGAAACACCTTCTGCCGCAGCCAAATCTTCCAAATCCGGATAGATATCTCGAAGCTTTGTGTTCACTACGCTAAGAAGCATTACTGGATCTTTTGGTAAACTCATATATTTTCTTCCTTCCACATTAATATCTTGAAATGATATTTGATAAGTAATTTTTATATTCTTCTCGCACTTCACCTGGCGATAAAATTTCTACACGTGCACCAAGTCCTGCAAGCCAGCCAAAGAACTGGGAACTAACAAGCACTTCCATTCGTGCTATAAAATATTCCTCCCCGTCTGGTCGAATAGAGATTTCTGTTCCAAAGGTATCTACAATAACACCTGCCAAAGAATTCTCACAGCGAAGACGTACGGTTTTTTCTTCTCCTGCAAACATGCCAAACGTCTTCTTAGAAAACTCCGCCATGTCCATATTTTCAAAAGACTCTTTGCCTACACGCTCTTCGTCCATTAAATCGATATCTACTATCTTATCTACTCGGTAATAACGAATCTCATTTGCCTTTTCATCAAATGCCATAAGATAATAATTTTCATCATCCCAGGTTAATCTCCAAGGACTTACTTCATACCATGCACCATCATGACGAAGCTTCATCTTTTTATGAACATCCCAGTCAAAATAGTGAAAGCGAATTTTTACATTCTTATGAATTGCAGTATGTACCATGTCTACATTATAGTAGATATTTTCATTCTGGGTCTTACTACGTCCTACAATTTCCACCTGACGGCGCATTGCCTTAGCATCATATTTGCTAGTCAACGTTTCCAGCTTGCCGATAAGTTCTCTTGATTTTTTCTCAGTAATAAATTTGGAGGACTGTACTAAATCCACCAAAAGTTTTACCTCCGCCAGTTCAAATGGACGACTCGCAAGCATATAACCACCGCGATGCTCATCACTACGAATGATATCCATTCCAAAATCATTCAGCGTGTCAATATCATTGTAGATACTTTTTCTCTCTGCCTTTATCCCCTGGCTATTTAAGTACTCAATCAGCTGTGGTGTACTAACGGCATGACTCTCATCTGTGTTCTCCATCAAATACTGTGCGATATATAATAATTTCTGCTTCTGATTTTCTGATTTTGGCATATACCCTCCGTGCATCCGACCAATAAAACGGACACCTTTTTAAACTGCCTTCATTCTAGCATATTCTTTGTATTGTATGCAAATTAAAAAAGCATAAATTGCTTTTTTTTAGATACAAAAAGTGCTATAATATTTCCAACTGACAAACATTTTCTTAATACATAAGAAAAAGAAAAGGGAAGGAGTTTTAATATGAAGTATGATGTAGCGATTATAGGCGCTGGCGTCATCGGAAGTGCTGTTGCAAGAGAGCTTTCCAAATACGACGTAAAAGTATGTGTCATTGAACGCGAAGAAGACGTTTGCTGTGGCACATCTAAAGCAAACAGTGCTATTATCCACGCAGGTTTTGATGCAAAACCAGGAACATTAAAAGCTAAATTAAATGTTCGTGGTAACGAAATGATGGATCAGTTATCCAAAGATTTGGATATTCCATTCAAGAGAAATGGTTCTTTGGTAGTTTGTACAAAAGATCAGGATCCAGCAGGTTTAGAAGAACTTTTAGAAAAAGCAAAAGCAAACGGTGTTCCAAGATGTCGCATCTTAGACCGTGACGAACTTATCGCTATGGAACCAAACTTAAGTGATGATGTTGTTGCTGCTCTTCATGCACCAACAGGCGCTATCGTTTGTCCATTCCATATGACTATGGCATTTGCTGAAAACGCTTTTGAAAACGGTGTAGAATTCTTCTTAAATACAAACGTTGAAAAAATCGAAAAAGCAGAAGAAGGTTATGTGATTCGCACAAACAAAGATACCTTCGAAGCTAAAGTGGTAGTAAATGCTGCAGGTGTTTACTCTGACGAGTTCAACAACCAGGTTTCTGAAAGAAAATTACAGATTATCGCTCGTAAGGGTGAATATATGCTCTTAGATAAACAGGCTGGATGTCATGTAAACCAGACTATCTTCCAGCTTCCAAGCAAAATGGGTAAAGGTGTATTAGTTTCTCCAACTGTACACGGAAACCTCATTGTAGGGCCTACTGCTGCTGATATCGAAGACAAAGAAGGCACAGATACTACTCAGAAATACTTAGATTCTTTGGGACCTATGGCAGCTCTTTCTGTAAAAAATGTACCTCTTCGTCAGGTTATTACAAGTTTCGCAGGACTTCGTGCTCATGAAGTAGACGGCGACTTCGTACTCGGTGAAGCAGAAGATGCTCCAGGCTTCTTCAATGCTGCAGGTGTAGAATCACCAGGTCTTTCTTCTGCACCAGCTATCGGCGAATATCTTGGCGATATGATTGCAGAAAAACTTGCACTTGTTAAGAAAGAAAACTTCAAAGCAACTCGTAAGGGCATTTTAAATCCAGAACACCTTACTATCGAAGAAAGAAATGCTCTTATCAAAGAAAACCCAGCATACGGCAATATCATCTGTCGTTGTGAAATGATTTCTGAGGGAGAAATCTTAGACGCAATCCACCGTCCACTTGGCGCTCGTTCACTTGATGGTGTAAAACGTCGTACACGTGCTGGTATGGGACGTTGTCAGGCAGGCTTCTGTTCTCCAAGAACTATGGAAATCCTTGCTCGTGAAGTTCCAATGGAAATGAATGAAATCACAAAGAATGGTGGCAAATCTACATATATCGTAGGCACCAATAAAAATATTTAAGGAGGATACGTCATGAAAAATTATGATTTAGTAATCGTTGGTGGCGGTCCTGCTGGTCTTGCCGCCGCTGTCTCAGCAAGAGACAATGGTATCGAAAGTATTTTAGTAATCGAACGCGATAAAGAACTTGGTGGTATCTTAAACCAGTGTATTCACAATGGTTTCGGTTTACATACTTTCAAAGAAGAATTAACCGGACCTGAATATGCATCTCGTTTTGCCGCTCAGGTTTACGAAAGAAATATCGAATACAAATTAAACACTATGGTTATGGATATTAACGATGATAAAGTCGTTACTGCTATGAACCGCGAAGATGGAATGTTCCAGATTCAGGCAAAAGCAGTTATCCTTGCTATGGGCTGTCGTGAAAGAAGCCGTGGTGCTCTCAACATTCCTGGCTACCGTCCAGCTGGTGTTTACTCTGCTGGTACTGCACAGAGACTTGTAAACATGGAAGGCTTTATGCCTGGTAAAAAATGCGTTATCTTAGGTTCTGGTGACATTGGTCTTAACATGGCTCGTCGTATGACTTTAGAAGGCGCAAAAGTAGAAGTAGTTGCAGAACTCATGCCATACTCAGGCGGTTTAAAGAGAAATATCGTACAGTGTCTTGATGACTTCGGTATTCCTTTGAAACTCAGCCATACAGTAGTTGATATCGAAGGCAAAGAACGTGTAGAAGCAGTTACCATCGCTCAGGTAGGCCCAGATAGAAAACCTATCCCT
>JAZKYR010000005.1:0-16200 GCA_045612245.1 Agathobacter sp. | reverse complement strand
ACAGAACTGCCGAAGCTGACAGGATAATATGACGCAGAAGAACCTTCTTGTCGAAGAATCGTTAGTTTTCCTCTTGTAGTGCTTGCTACTGTACCAGTATAGAATATAAATGTTAACCACTTATAATTAGCAACATTATCGGATAATGTTATTTCTTCATTATTCGTTATCGGGTCTGTTTTTCCTGTAGAAACTGTTACTGCTGTGTATCCTGTTTTTATTGGAGATTCTATCGTTTCGCTCTGCATCATACAGCCTCCCAGACCTCGTGGTCATACTGTCCACCTGCACCATCGATAATGGATACCTGTACATAGTCTGTCTGAGCATTGTTTCCGTAGGCATATGCTCCAAGATAAGCATGGTAGGATTGTTTTGCCGCATCAAGCGTTTCCTTTACAACAACACCCTTTTCAATT
Source organism: Agathobacter sp. (assembly GCA_045612245.1). Lineage (GTDB taxonomy): Bacteria > Bacillota > Clostridia > Lachnospirales > Lachnospiraceae > Roseburia. The sequence goes on along the minus strand of JAZKYR010000005.1, from coordinate 15,781 downwards.
GTGCCGTTTGTCTGTTTGATTTGAATAAGATAAAATTTGTCCATGATTTATACCCCCATTTTATTATGGATTGCCCATTTTAATATCGACAGTACCAGCCGATGTACCTGTCGTGCCTACAAGTGTGAAATACCCTTCGTATTTCTGCACCGTAATGTTTGAAAGGATTGCCGATGGGTTGCTGAATGTTGCTTCAAGAACTGTGGAATCCTCTGTTAGTTTGGAATCAGTACCAGAAGACGGCACTCTTGCTATTTGTCCACTCGTTACGGATGAGGAAAGAGTCACGCCGCTGTACCTTACAATTTTAGCATTTAAAGCAGTATTTAAATCCTTAAGTTCTTTGCCAACAGTGCTACTCTCATAAGTTGTAGCTGAATTATATCCAACATCTCCAGCATCAAGCGAATCAATTTCACTATCTAAATCTTGAAGTTCTTTACCAACAGTGCCATTATCGTATGTAGCAGTACCAGAATAAGAAATTTGCCCAGCATTTAGATTAAATGCTCTTTGCATCAGAGTATTTAACTCATAACCAATATCAGTTTCTCTCCACTTAGTTTCGTCCCATTCGCCTGTTGTAGTATCAGTACAGCAATATAGTTTACTATTATTAATAACATAGTTAAGTGCAACATAAGTTTGAGTTGGGTCATATTCTGGTGCAATCATTCCACCGACAGTATTACTTATAATAGCATTAAAATCTCCATCTTCCATCATTTGCTCAATGATATCTTCAACATCTTCTGCGAACGTATCATAGAAATCAATTAAAGCATTGATATCTTCAGTATGCTGATTAAGATGAAGTACCACTTTATTGAGCAATTCATAATAACTCAGAGAATCGTCATAAACAAGTGGCAGTACCTTTTGACACCAGAACATTAGCTTTGTATCTTTTGTAAGCATGGTATTAGCCTCCACTTCCACCGCCATCATCTTCAGCAGTAGGGTCAACCCATTCAGAATTGGTTTCCTCAAAGTACAACGTCTTTCCTGTATCGACCTCAAAGAACTCTGAACCTGTACAGAGATTTGTCGGCAAATCATTTTCTTCGCTTGAAGTGCCAACAATTTTCTGATACATAAGCATTGCCCCTGTTGTGGGGTTAATCTGTACAATTTTTGATTCAAGAACTCTCATATTAATCACCCATTCTGCATAATTCTAATAATTATGCCTTCGTTCGCAAAAGTGAACGTCTGCTGTGTTGTCGGACTACTTGCCAATGCACCTACAATTGTATATGTGTTATTTGACGAATTATATGTAATGCTTGAGCAATTAACAATATTAGTAATGCTCATGTGGGTTTTGAAAAGAAGAACAACATTAAACATAATCTTTTACCCCTTACCAAATAAGCATAAACAAATCTGCCAAATCACGGATAATATCCATGTCGATATTCAACAGATTATCACGGAACTCTTTCAGCATCTTCGCATAGTTTGTACCTGCGGATTTGCCAAAAACGTGCATGACATAATCTTCTGTATTTTTACTATTTCCAACTATAGTTGAGGAGGACTTTTTGCTGTCATTTCCTGTTGCGGATTCGTCACGCTGATTAACCGCAGTATTTATACCTACACTACTTTCGGTATTAGAATCTTCAATATTCTGCGTTCCATACGCAACACCAGAACTGTCAGTAGCAGAAGAATTTGTGCCTGCATCTGCAACTTTTCTGTAATTAGTCAGATAAGTGCCGTTTTCAACGTTTGTAATAGCACCCTGTGGAGTATCAGAATAGTAATCCTGATTCGTATTTGTGCTACCACCCTGAGATGTTGTTGAACTTACATTTGTATCATTATTTTCTGTGCTTCGTGTGCCACTAAATGTGTTTGTTCTGCTATCGTCATTAACTCTTGTTTCACTTATAGTATTATTAGAATCTCTTTCGTTACTTTCTTCGCCTGTGCTAACATCAGTTCGTTCGCCTGTCTTCTGACCAACGTTTGTTGTGGTCATATCAACATCATACAACGGATTATATTTGAGTAATTCACTCTCATATAACTTGTTGTAATATGGCATGATTTCATTCAGCTTGGTTTGAAGCTTTAACTTCCACAGACCATAGGTTTCTAACCCAATTTCCCTTGTATAGTAGTGCCTAATAATCTTAGTTTCAAGCACACTTCTATACTCCTCATCAAAGATGGGAAAGTCGAAGCTGAATATATACGGAAGAGCATCTTCAATAACGCTCTCTACATCATCAAAACCTACAGAATCTGTATGTCCTGCAAGGCTTTCGCATATGAAGCGAACTTCGGTTGTGTATTTACTCATTCACTTCATCCCTTTCCTCACGATTTATTGTGTCAGAATCTTCTGCATCTACAATTTCCTGATAGTCTTCACGATAATCGCACTGAATATTCAATTCAAACATCTCGTTAATCTGCTTGCAAGCCTGTCTGCGAGATTCAAGCCTACTATACCTACTTGCAATCGTGCCGCCCTGATTTCGTGTGACCTCATCGGTAATAAGTCTTTCACGTTTCGTGATATTAACGTTGCTGATACCTAAATATGTAAGTGCTTCATTCCACTTCTGTGTTTTCAGAGTGTACAGTTTGTCCGCAACATATGGGGCGTCTGTCTTCAAAACTGAAAGAGCATTAGGATTAAGCTGTTTATCTCCATAAATAACAGGCTTATTTCCGTCATAATCCATGTAAACATTTTCAAGGCTTAATCTTTCATTCTCTGTGCAACGAATCAGAATAGGAGTTTTCTGAGCATTTGCGTTAACAGAAATTGCTCTGTCAAGATTATACAATTCTCTTGCAAACATTCTTACATCGAGCATGGAATTTTTGTGAAGCATATTGTTATAAATGATAACACTATTGCTTTCATCCAATTCCTGATTAAAGCCATTAACCGCATATGCTCTTCTTTTGGTTGGTATTCTGTACACATTCAGAGGACCAGAAATTGCACATTGCAAGCCTAAATATTCGCCCGCATCATTCTTGAAAAATACTGCCATGCCATTAGCAAACAGGGTCAACTCAAGAAAGCGTGGGTCTACGGTATCAGGCAAGTTTCTCCATTCAAACATAGAGATAGACAACTCTGTAAGTCTGTCATAATACTGAATATAAGATGCATTATTGAGGTCAGCAGATTGCCAGAACTCTCTATCTCTTTTATGTCTGCCCATGTTACTCTCCTTTCTTTAAGGTGTAGTTACAGGGGAATTATCAAGGTCATATCTACCTACGTTTGCAGGATTATGCCAGAAAGTTATTCCTCTGTTAAAGCAATCAATCATTTTTTGAATATATGGTTGTGGAGCGTTAGATATGTCAAGAACTATACCCTGAGTTTTAACATAGTTCCAATATGGTCTTCCTGTTATGTTTGGAACTTTGACACGATGAGTAGCATAACCAAACATATTGAAGTAATCATCAATAATTCTTGCAAATTCTGGTCTTATACATAGCTGTTCTGCGTAGAATTTCTTTGCTCCTATTGAATAGTCAGACAGAGAAGTTTGTGTTCCTTTTAACTCTGGTGGTCTTTTCTGCAACTCATAAATTTGTGCAAGAGAAGTTGCAATACCTGTAAGCGAAGAAGCACCTTGAAGAGTTGAAACAGGGTCAGGAGAAATTCCCCCACTCATATTACCTGCCATCTGTGCGGATTGACCCATGATTGGTTTTCCTTTAGCTGTCTGTCCAACTTGAATCGCACCACCTGCAACCATACCGCCTTGCGATAGCATAAGTAGTTTAGCGCCTGTTTCGGCAGTTTGTCCTATCATAGATGTAACAAGAGAAGCACCATGCTGTGCAAAGTATACTTTCCAAACGTCAACATCAAATGCTATTTGTGGAAATTCTCTTATTGTCATTCTATTTTCAAGGCAATAGTTTCTTGTAGCATGGGACATATAGTTTTTTGGCACTAACGAAAGAACAGGTTCTGGCAAGAAGTAACCAAGCATATTAAATTCACAGTTATTGGCATCTGAGAAGTATTCGTAATGATATTCTTCGCTATCTGAATCTGTAACTATTCGTAGTACATTGTACGGATATGTAAATAGTTTTTTGTTCTTTGGCACATAACCTGCTAATGCTGTGTAATGCTTTGGCAGAGTGTAAGCCCATGTTATTTCATATGGGTCGTAGCTTAATGGCTCAAATGGGCACATATAACCTGCAACTACACCATCAACATAAGGAAAACTTGAATCTGTTACATCATTAATAAAACTTTGTATACCTGCAAGACTTCCTATAGGAATAGGGCATAGACCTGTGAAAACACCATGCAATAATCCACCTGTAAATTTTTGGTATCCTGTAATTTGATGTTGGTCATTTCTTATTGCTTCAAAAGTACAATAAAAGATAGCTGAAGCGTTTGTTGCAACAACATTTGCTATTGCATAAGGTTCAAAAGCTGATAAACCATCTAATATGTAATCACCTTGCTCAAGTGTTTCTGGTACAAGATTATCACCAATATTATCCGTAAGACTATGTTCTCTTTCAACAAAACTTGGTTTAATATCGACATCAAACCAAAAACTTTGAAACACATCAATCTCATAAGTTATCTCAGTAGTAACATTATTGATATACTCCCAACCTGTTATAAACGCATAGAACCACTTATTCTCAAAGCTGTCATTAGAGAAATAAAGATAGTTGCATTGCACAGCCTGAGCCATAGTACAAGCAATCCTCAGTTTATTGCTCATAACTCTCTGATAACTGTTGGCACTTAGTTCAACAACTTTCTTACTCAAAAAGTAACTTCTCTGTGCGGCAACATTAGTAAAGGTAAGCTGATGGTCATAGCTATTGTCGAGAGGAACATTTTTGCAAAGGGTTATCCATGTATTTGGTGCAATATAAGCCATTGTCATTCCCCCTTAACAGGGAGTAGAGGAACTTCCCCTACTCCCATAATCTGTAAATCAAACGTCTTTAGCAAGAGTAACGGTATCACCGACAACAGTAGCACTTGCACTATCAGTTGCATAATCAGCAACATAAATGGCAGAAGTAGCAGTATAAGTAGAATTACCACATTTAGCTTTAAGAGTGTACTTAACAACATAAGTTGCGGCTGTATTATCTGTACCCATAATAACAGCACCATAAGGATGAACAGCAATTGCCTTAGATACTGCTGTGCTGTCTTCGATAAACTCGACGTTATAGTGCTGAACTGTAGCACTTGCGGGGTCAACACCAAGCGTAAAGATTTTCTGGTCACCAGAAACAGTAACACCAAGCACAGTAACAGTAAGAGTTGCCGGGTCAGAAACAGTAGCGGCATCGTCTACGAATACGATAGCATTGGAGAACGGCGAGTAAGAGAATGTCTTCCACACATGGTAGAAGTAATTCCAATACATACCGCTTGCCACATACTTCTCGTCAAACTGAGCAAGATTGTCATAAACCTGAAACCACTCTTTGTCCACAAGGACAGCTTTAACATTAGCCATAAGAGCGAGTTCTGTTGAGGTAACCTCTTCAATCATGTCAGAGTTGGTACGGATTTCAGCAAACCTGTCATTATCAAAAGTAGTGAAATCATCAATAAGGAGAAGTTTGCCCATGAACTCAGCCTTATCCATATTGAAAGCTGCGGCAAGAACATCAACGTCATACTGAGCATTGAAGTTTGCATCCATGAAAATGTACTGGTCTGCTTTGGGTGTAGTGGTATGAACTCTGCTTTCGTTGTATTCGTTGCTCATAAAGGTCAGCTTGTTGGAAGCACCACGGAAAGCAACTGCACCTGTCTTCATGGTAGTAGCATCGAAAGCAACAGGATACATTTTGCCTTTGGAAATGCTCTTGATAAGCAGATACTTAAAGAGCAGAAATTCATCATACTCTGCGGCGGTATAGATTGCATCGACAATACGAGCAATCAAATCCTGTACACCATTCTCAGAGAGGAAAGCCATTTTGAGGTCATTGTTCTGGATAGTAACAGGGTATTCTACTCGCCAATTCATCGTATGGAAAGCGGCACGAACATCAGGAAGAGTTCTCTTTAGTTCCCTTGTGCTTGCTTTCTCAGGAGAGAACTCTCTTGCTTTGGCAATCTGAACGAAGACTTCTTCGACAGTTTCACCAAACTCAAGATAGCCTTTCTTGAGCATAGCATACGCATTGTTGAACGTAGCACTCTTTACTCTGACAGCCGCAATCCTGTTGATGAGTGCGGAAAGAAATTCGTTTGCGAGATTTGGATAACCCCAAAGTGCTTCACCAACTTTAGGAATATCTCTAACATCGGAAATACTCGGTACACTTGCCTGATAAGCCTGACTTGCATTTGCTCTGATAGTATTCAGAATATCAAGTGTGCTTGCGTTAAGTGTACTCATTGCAATTCTGCGAGGCATTTAAATCACTCCTTTAATTAAATAAATCTTCGAACCTGTACTTCTTCGGTTCGGGGTCACCTGCATCCAAGGGGTCTTCATCCTTTTCAGAGGTTGGGTTGAAAAATCTGTCGTGGTATTTCTGCCGCCATTCTTTGTCGATTCTTTCTGCTTCAGCTTTCCAATCTTTTCCGTCATTAAAAGAATCCATAGTGTCAGAAATATCTTCGATAACTGCGAGAGAATTATCATCAGTATTATCACCAAAGGCTTCACGAATAGATGAAAGCAATTCTTCTTTTGTTCTTACCATTACTTCTTTCTCCTTTCTCAGAATGGGTAGCGAATGTAGAAAATCAAGGGAAGTTTTCGATGTGTGGGAGTAGGTGGTGTAGGTGGAGTAGGTGGTGTAATACCGCCAAGATAGTTGTGCCAATATTGAGCGGCTGTAATGCGGTCACCATCCCATGTTCCTCTTTCATAACAATGGAAGAATGTTCTTACAAGGAATGAAACTGTTTTATTCTGTGAATTGGTATAAAAATCTGTAAAAGACATACCATATGTTGATGAAGCATCTGGCAACCATTCACCACCAGAAGAATCAGAACAAATCCAATGCAAATATCTACATTGTGCATCCCCATCATGCGGTTGCCCTTGCTGATTACTATAATTTGGGGCATACGTTGGCAGAGATTGTGCATAGCTTCTATGTAAATATTTTCCTGCTGGGTCTTGCTGAAACAAACCATAAGCATGGTTTAAATTTGGTGGTGGTGGGTTTGGATTAGGTTCTCTTGTGTCAATCCATTGAGAATTATTTGCAAGGACAGTATCATCACCCCATCTCCAAGGGTTATATCCTGATTCTCCAGATTGATTACCCAATGCGGCACAAACTGCTTCTAAGCACCAACCTAAACTGTACATAACACCATAGAACATTTCAGCATTGTCTTTTGCTTCTGTAGATGTTCTTGCGTATGCCCCTGTAGCTTTAGCATGCCATGTTGCCATATTACTCTCCTGTGAAGTTGAGTATCAAAGCACCATATTTGCTCAAATCCACGTTAACCTCAAGTATCTCTTTTCCGTAGTGCTTTTCAGCCTGTTCATACTCGACCATATCTCGTGCGATTTGATTCACTATGCCTTGAATAACAGTTGGGTTATAGCCTGCATTTACCAGACGAACTATTCTTTCGTTGTCATTTCCCCACTTACCTGCGATAACTTCGACAGCTATCTCTCTGTCACTCTTTTTCACCATTTATCCATTCTCCCACTTGTCCAGAAGTTTCTGAATAACGAGCGTATTGTTATTCACAGCTTCTGCCATTTTGTCAATCTCAGCTTTGTGCTGTTCTGTCTGTTTATTGATGTACCAAAAACAGGCAATCGCAACCATAATTGGAAACCCAAGCTGACCGATTAACTGCGTGATAATGTTCATATCCATTGAGCCAGACCTCCTTCCCTATTAAGTATTATACCAAAAGTCTTGCTTTTTGTCAAGTTTTGTGTTATAATTGTTACCAGAAAGGAGAGAATTTTCATTATGCCAGATTACTACGATGGAACAAAACTACTCTCAATGCTTGACATAAACGGAAACAAACCTGAGATTTATATGTGTACCACTAACAGGACAGGTGGAAAGACTACCTATTTTCGTAGGAGAGAAATAAACCTGTTCAAGAAAAAAGGTATCAAATTCTGCGAGATTTATCGGTACAATTACGAACTCGATGATATTGCGGATAAAATCTTCAAGGATATTGGCAGTTTGTTCTTTGTTGGGGATGAACTGACAAGCAAAAGACGAGCAAGAGGAGTGTATCATGACTTGTATCTTAATGGTGTACATTGCGGGTATGCTATCGCCCTAAACAATGCTGACCAGATTAAGAAAGTAAGTCACCTTATGTCCGATGTTGGGCATATGTTCTTTGATGAGTTCCAGAGTGAAACAAATCACTACTGCCCTAATGAAATTCAGAAACTCCTTTCTGTACATACTTCTATCGCAAGGGGACAAGGACAGCAGACCCGATACGTTCCTGTAGTTATGTGCGGAAATGCGGTATCCCTACTGAATCCATATTTTGTGGAAATGGGAATTGCAAGCAGGTTAAGAGATGATACCAGATTTCTCCGTGGAGATGGCTATGTTTTGGAACAAGGTTATATACAGAGTGCGGCTGAAGCTATACTGGGGAGTGGCTTCAATCGTGCGTTCTCGCAGAATAAGTATGTTGAGTATTCTGCACAGAATGTATATCTGAATGATAGCAGGACATTCATAGAAACACCTGTCGGTAACTCTCGCTACCTTGCGACCTTGCGATACGAAGGGCATGATTATGGCATAAGGGAATATGCTGAATCAGGAATAATTTACTGTGATTATAAAGCTGATAAATCTTCTCAGTATCGTGTAACTGTTACCACGCAAGACCATGAGATAAATTATGTCATGCTGAGAAAGAATGATTTCTTCCTTGCAAACCTGAGATATTACTTCGAACAGGGTTGTTTCAGATTTAAGGATTTGCGTTGCAAGGATGCTGTGCTGAAAGCACTATCATATTAAGGTATCCCCTTTCGCTATCACAACTGTGTGGGATGGATAAGCACAGGTGAAAGATACTGCCATCACTACAGACGGAATTGCTTGCCGCTTTTGTGAACCGAAAGTAAAGGATATAAAAATAGCACCTATCAAACGATAGGTGCTATTACTTTTACATGAAATCTATAATATAAATACAAAGTGCCAATACACCAACACAGCACACCAATATAGCTAATGCAGGATTCATTTGTCTATCGTCACCCCATCTTTCACAATTAGTTTCGCAACATAGACAGGAATGGTGCTGTGGTGAATCTCCTGCAAGGATACTGCTTCTTTATAAGCACTACGAAAAGTTTTGAAAGTGCCTGTTATCTCATTTCCCACTATCACTATGTACATCTACTATGTCCTTTCCTTTCTTCTCAATTGTCATTTTCTTTGTATAGAACTTTTCGCTATCAGGGTCAAAGCTGATTTCATAACAGGAAACGTCTGAGTAAAACTTCCTGTAATGGAAATACGATGAGATTAATACATCCTTTTCATTGAAGTAAAAGAAATGCTTAATCTCTCCGTTTACTACAATTAGATACTTAATCATGATACAGCCCCAATTCTTTCATACTTGCCTAACTAAACAACAAAATGTAATGTCAAATATAGACTTTCTATAGAAGTAACAGTAGTTACCTATTTGGTCAAACCATGTACAACCATAATGTTCTATTGATTCCATATTTACCTCATTTCATACATACTGTCGGTCAGTAGCACACCACCACGGATTCTCTTTGGCAAGAGTTTCCCGGGAACTACTAATCCTACGTCAAAGTCTTCTAATTTGCGTTCTGTTTCGAGAAACTTTCTGTCTGCTTCGGTATAATTCTCATCGTTCTCATCAGGGTGAAAACCTTGCATGGACAGTTCAAATAAATCCTTGCATTTCTGCGGCATACCTGCACATTTGATATTGTAGAATGGTTCGTCTATTTTCTCTAAATCCTCATGCGTGATATGCTCTATATAAGTTTTCTGCCTGACAAACCAACCTATATCCCAACAGCTTTCAAGTTTCCAAGCACAGAACTCTTTAGGGTCTACCTTTATACCTACTATCTCTTCTGGAGTAAGGTCGCAATGTATGCTGTCTGTATCTGCGTAAATAAAACCACGATTTTCTACCCCATGATAGTTTTTCTGGGCGGCACGAATTGTAAAGTTTCGTGCATAACTTGTTATGGCTGAACCACATGGAATATACCCCGGAATTTTATCGTGTGCTACAACTGTATAAAAGCCTAAACTCTTATCTTCTTTAACGTATGCAACCTTGAAACTGCTATCTGGCGAACTTGCCATTTTTCCATAGAGATTATTTAGGAACAGTTTTGCCAATTCCCTTAATGCTCCTTTGCTTTCAAGTTTTATCTTCTTGTATTTCTCTATGTATCTGTCAAATATTCCTATAGCCGCATCGAAGTAGCATCCGTCAAGAATCTCAAAGTCTGCGAGTGTATAGTGTTCTTTGAGAAGTTGAAAATCTGTCATGGTCAAAGTCATTTCCATGATTGCCTGTTGAATCTTTCCATCTAAGTCAACATATTCGCTGTAATATTTTCCGTCTTCATAGTTGAAAATATCTGAGGTTTCAAGGCTTTCATTTGACCTGTAATTAAGTGAATGTTTGTTCTGAATAAAAGGTAAATAACCATCCTTGATGTAAAATCTTGTTCTTATTCTCACAAAATAATACTTATTACTCTTTAATGCTTCTTCTGGAATGTAGTCACCTTTCCAAAATTCTGGTTCTCTTATTGGGTATTTATTACCAGATATACTGCTCATCATGGACGGATATAAACTGTTAACATCTGCTGTTGTTCCATTGGTGAACTTTCGCCTTTCTTTTCCCTTGACTAAGTAGCACCACCCACCTCTGTAGGAATTGCGTATGTATTCACCAGCATTTTTGCTACCATAGAGGTCTTCGTCTATCTCTATTTCGTACAGGTTTGGGAAGTATTCATAGTATAGCTTTCTTCCAAGCAACTGCCTGTATTCTGCAAGACAGCAACTTCCTATGGTTAGCTTCGTATGACCTTGTTCAAACATGGATTCAAGTGCTTCTTTTACAACCAGAACATCGTTTGAAATATACTCCTGTTCCTCTTCTGTGATATTACATCCTGCGTACCTAAAACCTTTGTACTCCATGTCAAGTTTCCTGTGTTGCGTTTTAAACGCTTCACCTATCCTTGAAACTTTGAACGGCAACAGCTTCAGACTATCCCTTATTTCTATGAACCTGTCATTTACTTTAATGATAATCCTGTACCATTGCCCCATGTCTGATACTGAATAAGTAAAGGTCTTGTTACGCATTAACTTCTGTGGTATCCATTCAAAGTCTGCTGTGCTTTCATCTGGTGCAGGCAGGTGTGCCGCCTGTTTCCACCCAAGGTCTACCATCAAATAGCTTAACCAGAATGAGCCATCAAACTTCAAATTATGGAAGTAAATGATAATATCACTATCCAAGGATACAAGGTAATCAAAGGTTTCGCCAATGCTGTGAAATACTGCTACGTCCTCTGTACCTATTTCTACAATTGCAGATGCCCACACTTCTGTGTTGACCTGACCAGAATATACAGTAGTTTCAAAGTCACCCATGAAATACCTGTATTTTCTGACTTGCATATCATCCCATCATTTCGTTAAACCTGTCAGCACTTTCGGTAATTTCTATACTCTCCTGTACTGTCAAAGGTCTTCCCATAACTATTTCCTGTATCTCATTTAAAGCAAACTGTACACCTGACCTTGAACTGTCTATACCAAACACCTTGTATGGGTTACCACTTTGATACATCAGCTTGTCAGTTAATGCGTTGAAATATGTTGCATTGTTCTTTATATTCTGTGCTACAGTTTCTCTGCCTAATGCGTCTATAGCATGGTTGAATATATTCTTAAGCATATTAACGTCTTCTGTCTTTACATCCTGCAATGATTTTGTCCATGCTGTGTCAGGTGTCCATGATAACAGCTTGTTCCAAAACTCCTGCATGATGTTATCCACTTCCTGTGGCAACCTCTGTATATATTCTGGGCTATCATCATACACATATTTGTCTATCTTAGGCGGTTCAACTGCAACACCTGAGAGTATCTCTTTTCTGCGGTTTTCCCTTACAGTTCTTGCCGCTTTTTCTGAACGCTTTACACGTTCCTGATGTAGCCGCTCCGTGCCTGAGATAATTTCCATAGTTTCTGGGTCACGATATTTTGCGTATTTGTATATGTTTTCTACTCTTTCTTTTAGTGCTTCAATATAACTTCTAAGTCTTTTCTCTGGTTTAGCAGGATTTATTTCTTCTGTTATAATGTAACCTCTCGTATTAATGCCTTTTGCTTTACGCTTCAATCTGTTAATCCAATATTTAACTTCATCATCGTAAGCCTTTTGCTTCGCAGTTCTGGGCATCAGGGGTCAACTCCTTATAACAAAATTGCCCTGTATTGCTACAGGGCATTTGACAGGCAAAGTGCGAACTTAAACGATAGAGCAAGTAAGGAACTGTTTGCCTTTGTAGTTTTTGCTTTCCTTGCGATAAACTTCAATCTGACAATCGGTTTCACCTGCGTAATTGAGTTCATCCAGAATATCCATGAGTGCTTCCATGAAAGAAGTGCTACCTGTGTAGAACTTATTTCCACCCTTGTCTACGACAACTATGTTATCGTAATCAGGGCGTTCCTCACTCTTGGAGTTGTGGATGGCAAGCAGAACATAGTAATCAACATCAATGATTAACTTGTCCTCTTCCTGTGTAGCCGCATCGAGGTTAATAGCATTGCTCAAATCCTTAATGCGAATTTTCTCTTTTGTCGAGAGTTCTTTTGAGGTTTCCTTAATGGATACATTGTAATTTTCACGCATGATAGTTTTTTCTCCTTTTCAAATTATTCTTCATTTGTTTTTCTGGGCGGCAGAATCTGTGCGTAGTGAATGAACTCTTCTTCAGTCATTCCGTACAAGGTGCTTTCGACAACGAAGCTCTGAACGTGAACTACTTTCTGTGTTTCAGTTTCAAGTACAGGCTTGATACGCTTGAGCATACTACGTTCATCCTTATAGGTGCGAGGAAGAATGATTTCCTGCGTAAAAGGCTGTTCAGTAGGTAAGTCAATGCACAAAACCTGACATTTCGTTGTCTGAATAGTTCTGGATACGATGGGTTGACGAGCCATAATTTTCCTCCTTTCTTGAAAGAATTTGAGTGCTTTTGGGAGCGGCAGGATTTGCACCTACCCTGCATCACTGTGCAGTAACTATATGCTCCCATATTTGCGTGGTATTGGCAAGATACCACGCATGGAGAGGAGTTTCAAGAAACGATTTCGGCATACGTTTCCGTCAAGTATTATACCATACTTTCGGGAAAAACGCAACCCTAAATTTTGGTGAATTTTGGGAAAAATTTCACAAACTTTTATTTTCCTGAGATAAGGTTTCAGCCTGTTTTGCAAGTGAAACAGCAAGCATATGGTGCATTGCTGATTGCAGTTCCTTGCATGAAATTCTTTTCGTACAATCTGCACAAACTCTGTAGTTCATGTCTGTACGATAGTTGTAGCAATTCTGGGATAACCCTTTGTCGATTACATCTGCTACTAAGACAGTATCTTCAATAGTATACTTTCCTACACGAATTGTAATCATAGTGCTACCCCTGCTTCTCTCATTGCATACCTCTTCATCTTCTTGAGATTTAGCATATATTCTGGATAATTGCAATACCCGCTTGTTGCAAATCTACCTGTGGGTAAACCAAACCCATTTTCAGACAAAAATTCTTCTAACCAAGGCGCATTATTGTTGTCAACAAAAATGCAAGAATCTGTTTGAGGAGAAACCTTTACCATGTTAACTGATACAGAACAATATGGTGAATAATAAGGTCTACCATCAGATAACACTAAATCCTTGTCTTCTGCATAAATCTGTACAGATAAATTCTTATTGTACCAATATTTGCTGAAAACGAAAAAACCTTTGAGTATTCTTCCCTTATTCCAAGGGTCTGGAAATTCAAAAAATCTCTGGTCTGAAAATGCCATAATTTAACTCCTATCTCTGAATAACACAAGAAACTTGTGTGCTTCAGCATCAGACAAGAAAAAGTAGTCAACAAGAATGTCTTCTGGTTTTCCATAATAGGATTCCCCATTATACCAGTCAGAAACTTGATAACGTGCTTCTTCAATTACATCCGCAAAAGCTTCTTCATCGTCAGGTGATAAATTATCCCTTGCGATACGGAAAAATTCTTCTTGAAGAGCGAAAAATTCTGCGTTTTCCATTTAAGAAAACCTCCTGTGTTAATGTACAAGTAGAAATCTACTTGCCGAACGTGCGGAGTTAGAGAATATAACCTAACTCCGTATAAGACTTTGCTTGTTTCTTTGCTTCTGTTATGTTTTTAGGATGAGAAATTGTACGCCAAGTAGGCAACCATCCATCATAAATCATTAAATCATATTTTGGCTCAAATTCACGCAATGATTTAATTGCATCATGCTTACAAAAAATAAATTCACAGCCATTAATGGTAAAAAGCTTAGAATTTTCCATTTTAAACACCTCTTTTGTTAATAGTACAAGAAAAATCTTGCCGAACGTGATGCGCTATGGTTATTTAACCATAGCACATAAAAATGTTTTAGAATCTTCAACAAAAATATTTTTGCCAATATGAATAGAAAAAATCGGCTTAACATTTACGCAATATCCGTTTTCACTTAAAACCTCTTTACTGGCATAAATTGCAAGTAAATTTGCGTTATAATGGTCTTTTGAATATGTAACAAGATATTTGTATAAATCTTTTACAGATAGATTGTAAATGTATCTTGTTTTATCGTAAAGATAACCACCAGAAATTTGAGAAAGATTGTAATAATCAATTCTAAAACGATTTAATATATTAGCTTTCATCATTTTTACCTCTTTTGTTAATAGTACAAGAAAAATCTTGCCGAACGTGATAACAAAAACTTGCCGTATAATTTACGGCAAGAAATACAGAAAACTATTAATAGCATCAATTTGTTTTTCGTCAAAAATATAGACCTCAAAATGTACCATATTATAACAACCAGACGATTCAAAACGTATCCCTTTTTCATGCAAGAAATCTTTGAATAACTCAGCAGAAATGGGCTGTAATTCTACGTTATACCATTTTCCATATTTTAACATTTTGCACACCTCTTTTGTTAATAGTCAAGTGTTAAACTTGCCGAACGTGAGAGTTTACAGAGATAATTAAATATCTCTGTAAACATAAGGAACAATTCTTGTGTCCCCATAATCACGAATGAATTTAGAAATATGCTGTGCGGACGTTGCCGTATAGCCATAGACATAACGTAAGAAATCATAAGATTGACCGCAGTTTTTACGAATAACAGCAACAATAGTGTTATAGGAACGTAAAATATAAAAGTTTTCCGTTTCAGCAACATACGCTTGGCAATTTCTAAGCTGCTTCCATTCAAAGGAAAAAGGCTGGTCTTCTTGCAATTCTTTTTTCATGTCTTTTAGGGCATTCAATACCCATTCATTCATTGCAAGCTGTACAGATTTTTTCATTGCTTTTTACCTCTTTTCATATAGTACAAGTTTTAAACTTGCCGAACGTGAAACATGAAACAAGAGGATGTATTATACATCCTCTTGTTTTTCGTTGACTTTACGTGGCGGCATTTCCACAGCCTTAGAAAGAAAATCCTCTTCTGTAATTCC
>JAZKYR010000004.1:0-3683 GCA_045612245.1 Agathobacter sp. | reverse complement strand
TTTCCAGGCACTTATCAAATTAGGATTAGTACCACACGGTGAAATCCGTATGCAGACAGAAGATTCACCAACTCTTACATATAACACAATCAACCGTCATATCAGTAAAATGGTATACACAAAAGTTGTTACAAACAAATCTCCATGGTTACAGGGTGCTGAACTTGGTAAAGTATACTGCAACCCAGCATCTCATGGTGAAGGCCGTTTCGTAGCTCCAAAAGAATGGTTAGATAAACTTTTCGAAAACGGACAGGTAGCTACACAGTATGTAAATGAAGCTGGCGTACCTACAATGGATGAAGAATGGAATGTAAACGGTTCTTATATGGCTATCGAAGGTATCACAAGTCCAGATGGACGTGTGCTTGGTAAGATGGCACATTCTGAACGTCGCGGAGACAGCGTTGCTGTAAACATCTACGGTGAACAGGATCTTAAGTTGTTTGAATCAGGTGTTAAATACTTCAAATAATAGTTTTTTAGGAAACCTCGCCTTGAAAAGGGCGAGGTTTTTAAATTGCAAAAAATCTTTGTATACATGTTGGAAAAGACTTGGCAAAGAATACAAGATATGGTAGAATTTACACGATAATATATTGTTTGAAGGAAAATAAGGAAATAGACGGGGGATAAACATTTTATGGGAATTTTCTCTAAAAGCGGAAAGAGCAATGTAGATATTGAAGCATTAAGAGCGGAACTTGAAAAAAAGACCAAAGAATTAGAAGATTTTAAGTCTTATGTTCAGGAAGTGGAAGAAGCTCTTAAAACAAGTGTAAATGAAGTAGATGAAAATGCCTTAGGTGTTTCATCTGTTATGCAGGAGCTTACAGCTTCTATGGAAGAGATTTCATCTAATATTGTAACTGTAAATCAAAATGCTACAGATGCAAATAACGAAGTTGCTGCATTGGCTCAGGATTTAGATGATTTAAATAACTATGCTACAGAAATGGAAGAAAGAGCTGGAGCCTTAGTAGAATCTGCACAGTGGAATAAAAATGATACGATTGAAAAGGTTACTCCAATAGGAGAAGCGTTGAAGAAGGCAGTGGGCGAAAGTAAGAGTGTAGAACAGATTGAAGGTTTGACAAACGATATCCTTGGTATTGCAAACCAGACAAACTTGCTTGCGTTAAATGCTAGTATCGAAGCAGCTCGTGCTGGTGAAGCTGGTAGAGGTTTCGCAGTAGTAGCGGATGAAATTCGTAACCTTGCAGAACGTTCAAAAGATACAGCAAACAATATTCAGAATATCAACCTTTTAGTTACATCTGCAGTAGGCGATTTAGTAAAAGCATCAGATGCACTTTTAGAATATGTTATAGATCAGGTAGTTCCAGACTACGATGAGTTCCTTGAATCAGGTGAACAGTACAATGCAGATGCGATTCATGTACATGAAGTGGTAAGTAGATTCCATGAAGTAGCTACAGCAATTGATGCACATCTTGTGGATATCAATAATTCATTAGATGGTATTGAAGCAAGTGCAGAAGAAAGTGCAAAAGGTATTGCAGACGTTACTGAAAATACAGAAAGTCTTGTACATAACATTCAGAGTCTTACAATAGAGGTTGCAAAATTAAAATAAGAAAAAGTAAATCCTAGATGGTTCGGTATGAACTATCTAGGATTTTTTTATTCATTTTATAATTTTCTAAAAATTGGTTTGCGATTTTTGAAGGTTGTGAAATAATCGAATCCAGCTTCCTTTAAAATTTCTGGGGCTTTTTCAAATTCCCAAGCAATTTGTTCTGGGGCATGCCCGTCGGAGCCAATTGTGATGATTTCGCCCCCAAGTTCTTTGTAGCGTTTTAAGGTATCCATGGTAGGGTGTGCATGTCCAAGTCCGTATTTAAAGCCAGCCATGTTTAATTCGATGCCTTTTCCTTTGGATATCAGTGTGCGAAGAATATCATCTATTATATCCGCAAATTTTTTATATGAATAATATTTGTTTTTATTTGGGCCGTAGCGAACGATATAGTCCAGATGGCCATATACATCAAAATCAACATTAGATTGCGCATTTTTGAGTGTTTCTTCAAAGTATTCTAAGTAACAGTCATCTTCCTTACGACCTTCATAATAAGGAGGAAAGTAAATGTCTACCTGTTTTATCACGTGTGTAGAACCGATAACAAAATCAAAAGGATTTTCTTTAATGATTTTGGCGTTTTGTTCAGCAAGATAGGGCTGTAGTCCAAGTTCAATTCCCCAATTGATATCAAGTTTGTCGGAGAACTGCATTTTAACCTGTGAAATTTCTTTTTGATAAGAAGAAATATCTAAATCAAAAAGACCTGGAGTTTCTTTATAATCAATATCTAAGTGGTCTGTAAAACAGATGCCTGCTAATCCCAAGTCGATTGCTTTTTGTGCTAATGAAAAGGAGCTGGCTTCACTATCACCTGAAAAGTGGGTGTGCATGTGCATGTCGTATAAATTTAACTCTTTTAAACTCATAAAAATCCTCTTTTTACGTATGATATAAGTGATTGTACTACAAGATGTAGTGTTCTGGCTATGTGTTTTTGCGAAAATTTTCGTCAAAATGACAAAAATTGTTTTAAAATAAAAACATTTTGTGAAAGATATAACAAAGATGCTATTTGATATGAAAAATACTTGAATTTTTGTATGTTTTTGGGTACAATGGAACAAGCGTGAGGCGTGACTCACAAATATTAAAACATTTCTAGGAGGAATTATTAATGGCAGTAAGAGTAGCGATTAATGGTTTTGGCCGTATTGGCCGTCTTGCTTTCAGACAGATGTTCGGAGCAGAAGGATATGAAGTAGTAGCAATCAACGATTTAACAAGTCCAAAAATGTTGGCTCACTTGTTAAAATATGACTCTTCTCAGGGTAAATATGCTTTAGCTGATAAAGTATCTCACACAGAAGATTCAATCATCGTTGATGGACAGGAAATCAAAATTTATGCATTCCCAGATGCAAACAATTGCCCATGGGGAGACTTAAATGTAGACGTTGTATTAGAATGTTCAGGATTCTACTGCAGCAAAGAAAAAGCTCAGGCTCACATCAATGCTGGAGCTCGTAAAGTTGTTATCTCTGCACCAGCAGGAAACGACCTTCCAACAGTAGTTTACAACGTAAACCACAACACACTTAAAGCTGAAGATACAATCATCTCTGCAGCTTCTTGTACAACAAACTGTTTAGCACCTATGGCAGATGCTTTAAACAAATATGCAGAAGTTAAATCTGGTATCATGTGTACAATCCACGCTTATACAGGCGATCAGATGACACTTGATGGACCACAGAGAAAAGGTGATTTAAGAAGATCACGTGCTGCTGCTTGCAACATCGTTCCAAACAGCACAGGTGCTGCTAAAGCTATCGGTTTAGTAATCCCAGAATTAAACGGAAAACTTATCGGTGCTGCTCAGCGTGTACCAACTCCAACAGGTTCTTCAACAATGCTTATCGCAGTTGTTAAAGGCGAAAACGTAACAGTAGAAGGAATCAACGAAGCTATGAAAGCAGCTGCTAACGAATCTTTCGGTTACAACACAGACGAAATCGTTTCTTCTGATATCATCGGTATGACATATGGTTCATTATTCGATGCTACACAGACAATGGTTAAAGAAGTTGGCGATGGCTTATACGAAGTACAGGTTGTTTCTTGGTATGACAACGAAAAC
>JAZKYR010000003.1:0-12955 GCA_045612245.1 Agathobacter sp. | reverse complement strand
AAATGAACGAACACTTCGTTACCAGCTTCATCAGAGATGAATCCGTAACCTTTTTTTGCATTAAACCATTTAACTGTTCCCTGCTGCATAACTAAAAATCCTCCTAATACAATAAACCTTCGTGGATTATGCATTCCACTTCCCTAGATTAGCATATTTGACGAATTTTGTCAACAAAAGAAAGTTTCCGGTGTACAATTTGCATAAAACTATTTTTTCATTGTAATTTCCATCTGCGGGAATGGAATTGTTACACCCGCTTTATCAAATTCCAGCTTGATATTCTCTGTGATACGCCATCTGGTAGGCCAATAATCGTCTGTTTTTACCCAGCAGCGAACTCCCATCTCAATAAAGCTATCCTTCAATTCTGAAACAAACACGTTGGAATCTTCATTCTTTAATACTCCTTCATCTCCGATAGCAACGCGTTCTAGAATCTCTTTTACCTTTTGAATATCACTGTCGTAAGCAACACTAAAACGCAAATCCAAACGACGTTTATTCATAGCTGTTACATTCACGATACTGGTATTGGACAATGTTCCATTTGGAATCATAATTGCTTTGTTATCTATGGTCAAAAGTTTGGTATAAAAAATCGTAATTTCCTTTACAGTACCTTCCTGCTTGTCCGCATTTTCAATAATATAGTCTCCTACCACAAATGGTTTCAACAAAAGGATTAGAACGCCACCTGCAAAGTTTGATAAACTTCCCTGCAAAGCAAGACCTAATGTCAAACCAGCAGAACCGAGCACTGCTATTACAGAACTAGCAGTCACACCAAAGTTCGATAATATCATCAAAATCAATATAAAATATAAGGCATATTTACAAAGCGAGCCCACAAATGTCACAACACCCTGCTCCGCATTGGCTCTTTCCATCGATTTGCGAATAACAGAAACAATCCATTTGATGATTTTGCTTCCTATAAACAGAACAAAACAGGCCAAAATCACATCAATTGCAAAATCAAGCAGTTTTGGTAATGATTCTTCTAAATATTTCTCAACAAGTCCCAGTTCTTTTTCTGTTGTAGCTACAAGCACATCTGTCATAATATATCTCATATGCTCTAACCTCTCTTATTACTAAATTAAATAGTGCTTTAGAAAATAGTGCGCCAATATATATTTCCTAACGATTATGCAGGACGAGTTAGGAAACATATATTGGCACACTATTTTTAAAGATGCCTCTATTTAATTATACGAACTTTTAAAACGCCGTCAATGGCTTTTAATTTTTCTACCACGTCATCTGTCACTGGAGAATCCAAATCAAGAAGCGCATATGCATATTCGCCTTTACCTTTATTAGTCATATCCGCTACGTTGATATCAGCATCACCTAATACAGATGTATACTGACCAATCATACCTTTTACATTCTTATGTAAAATTGCAATACGACCAGCGGTTGTACATGCACCCATGCTGCAATCTGGATAATTTACAGAATGAACGATGTTACCATTTTCTAAGTAATCACGGATTTCACGAACAGCCATAATCGCACAGTTGTCTTCTGATTCTGCAGTAGATGCACCAAGGTGAGGTGTTACAATACAGCCTTTCTTGCCTGCTACTGTAGGGTTTGCGAAGTCTGTTACATACTGTTTTACTTTACCCGCTTCTAATGCTTTTACCATTGCATCTTCGTCTACAAGTAAATCTCTTGCGAAGTTAAGCACGATAGCATTTGGTTTCATCTTAGCAATCGCATCTGCATTCACCATCTTCTTAGTAGAATCCAAAAGCGGTACATGGATTGTAATAAAATCACATTCTTTATAGATGTCATCAATGTTTGTAATATGCTTTACAGAACCAGATAAGCTCCATGCTGCATTCACTGAAATATATGGATCATATCCATATACTTCCATCCCTAAATCTGTAGCTGCATTGGCAACTAATACACCGATTGCTCCAAGACCGATAACACCAAGTTTTTTGCCTGAAATTTCAGTACCTGCAAAGTTTTTCTTTTCTTTTTCAGCTGTCTTTGCGATATTTTCGTCGTCTTTGTTGTTCTGTACCCATTCAATACCACCAACCAGGTCACGAGATGCATAAAGCATAGCTGCAAGCACGAGTTCCTTTACACCGTTTGCATTTGCACCAGGTGTATTAAATACTACGATACCTTTTTCGGCACAAGCATCCAATGGAATATTATTTACACCGGCACCCGCACGAGCGATTGCTACCACTTTATCGCCAAGGTCCATATCATGTACAGATGCACTTCTTACAAGAGCGGCATCTGCAGACTTTACATCATCTACTTTTTCATAATCTGTTGAAAATAAATTTAATCCTACATCTGCGATAGGATTAAGGCATGTATATTTAAACATATCCGAATCCTCCTATTTATTTGCTGCTTCGAATTCTTTCATGAAAGCGACTAATTTTTCTACACCTTCCTTAGGCATTGCGTTGTAGATAGAAGCACGCATACCACCAACAGAACGATGTCCTTTTAAGTTTTCAAATCCTGCTGCTTTTGCTTCTTTTACAAATTTTGCATCTAAATCTGCATCACCAGTTACAAATGGAACATTCATAAGCGAACGGTCTTTCGCTTCTACTGTACCTTTAAACATTTCGCTCTGATCTAAGAAATCATAAAGGACTTTTGCTTTTTCTTCATTTTTCTGCTTCATTACTTCAAGGCCACCCATGTTCTTAATCCATTTGAACACTTTGCCACAAATATAAATACCATAGCAAGGTGGTGTATTATAAAGTGAATCATTGTCTGCCTGTGTTTTGTATTTAAGCATAGTTGGTGTACCTGGTAAAACATCATCTGTAATTAAATCTTCACGAACGATAGCAATTACCACACCTGCAGGTCCTACGTTCTTCTGAACGCCACCATAGATAATCGCATATTTGCTTACATCAACAGGTTCTGATAAGAAGCAAGAACTTACGTCTGCTACTAAATCCACACCCTTTGTATTTGGCAATTCTTTAAATTTTGTACCATAAATCGTATTGTTTTCGCAGATATAAACATAATCCATATCCTCTGTGATTGCTAAATCACTGCAATCTGGAATGTATGAAAATGTTTTGTCAGCGGACGAAGCAAGCTCGACGGCTTCACCATAGATTTTTGCTTCTGCAAAGGCCTTTTTAGCCCACTGACCAGTAATGATATAACCTGCTTTTTTGTTTTTCATCAGGTTCATTGGAACTGCTGCAAATTGCTGAGAAGCACCACCCTGTAAGAACAATACCTTATAATTATCTGGAATGTTCATTAAATCTCTTAGGTCCGCTTCCGCCTCTTTGATGATTTCGTCGAAAACTTTCGAGCGGTGACTCATCTCCATTACCGACATTCCACATCCCTTGTAATCCATCATTTCTTCTGCTGCTTCACGAAGTACTTCTTCAGGTAAAACTGCAGGTCCTGCCGAGAAATTATACACTCTACTCATTTCCAACTACCTCCTTTTTGTTACTTTATTTCTTTTTATTCTTAAAATAAATTGGAAACCTTTGCTCATTTAACGCGTTACCGCATTAAAGTGTTTTGTTTAAAAGAATACGGGGACTTTATCTTTTGTCCCCGTATATTTAATTATCAAAATACATTTTAGGAATTTGACGCCACATCATTTGCGTCGAACGCCTCATTGATTGGAGCACCAGGTGCTACCATTGGCCAAACCTTATCGTCTGAATCAATAATGCAGTCGATAACAAATGGCTTCTTGCATTCTAATGCTTCTGCAAAAGCTGCTTCAAACTCTTCTCTCGAGGTAACTCTTCTTGCCTCGCATCCAAGCCCTTCTGCTACTTTTACGAAGTCTACACCATCGTCTAAAATCGTTGCAGAATAGTGTTCTTTATAGAATAAGGTCTGCCACTGACGAACCATTCCTAATACATGATTGTTAATGATTACTTCTATCAATGGAAGATTATTTCTGCTTGCAGTTGCAAGTTCGTTCATATTCATTCTAAAACAACCATCTCCTGCAATATTTACAACCTGTTTGTCTGGGTTTGCCATCTGAGCGCCAATCGCTGCACCCAAACCATAACCCATGGTTCCAAGTCCACCTGATGAAAGAAGTGTTCTTGGTTCCTTATATTTGTAATACTGGGCAGCCCACATCTGATGCTGACCAACCTCTGTTACCATGATTGCATCTCCATGTACCATTTCATAAATCTTTTCAATGATATATGGACCACTAAGTCCTTCTGGATTATAAACCATTGGATATCTTGACTTCAGCTGCTGAATATGTCCCATCCACTCACCATGTTTATACTGAGGAAGTCGTTCATTTAATCTAGTAAGTACTTCTTTTACATCACCAATAATGCTTGCCGATGCGATTACATTCTTATTGATTTCTGCAGGATCCACATCAATATGTAAAATCTTTGCATTTTTTGCAAATTTACTTGGATTACCAAGTACACGATCTGAGAAACGAGTACCAATCGCGATAAGCAAGTCACATTCACTCACCCCAAGGTTTGAGGTCTTTGTTCCGTGCATACCAAGCATACCTGTATATCTGTCATCTGTTCCATCAAAGGCACCCTTGCCCATCAAAGTATCACAAACTGGAGCGTCAATTAAATCAACAAATTTGCGAAGTTCTTCAGAAGCTTCTGAAAGCACTGCACCACCACCAACGAATACAAATGGTTTCTTTGCCTTTCTGATACGGCGAAGTGCTCTTTCAATGTCTTCATCTTCAATTGTATGTGATACCCTTGCAGGAAATTCCACCGGCTTATTAGTAAATTTGCAAGTCGCTGCAGTCACATCCTTTGGAATGTCTACAAGTACTGGACCTGGACGTCCTTTTCTTGCAATACTAAACGCTCTACGAATGGTATCTGCCAGGTTCTCTACATCTTTTACAATAAAATTGTGCTTTGTAATTGGTGTCGTGATACCTGCGATATCAATTTCCTGGAAGCTGTCTTTTCCGAGAAGTGGTAAGGTTACATTACAAGTAATCGCTACCATTGGTACGGAATCCATGTAAGCAGTTGCGATACCTGTTACAAGGTTTGTGGCACCTGGGCCGCTGGTTGCGAAACAAACACCAACCTTGCCTGTACTTCTGGCATAACCATCTGCTGCATGGGAAGCTCCCTGTTCATGAGATGTCAGTACATGTTTTATATCTGATTGTTGATAAATCGCATCATATACATTTAAAATCGCTCCGCCTGGATAACCAAATACGGTATCTACACCCTGCTCTTTTAAACATTCGATAATGATTTGTGATCCACTTAGTTGCATAAAAATTTCTCTTTCTTACTTAATTTCTAATACAGCGCCTCTGTTTCCTGAAGTAACCATAGAAGCATATCTCTTAAGATATCCGGTTGTCACCTTAGGTTCACGTGGCTGCCATTTTGCACGACGTGCTTCCATTTCTTCATCTGAAACGGCTACATCCAGTTTCATTTCTGGAATGTTAATCTTGATAATATCGCCTTCTTCAATAAGAGCGATAGGTCCACCAACTGCTGCTTCTGGAGATACATGTCCAATTGAAGCACCTCTTGACGCACCAGAGAAGCGTCCGTCTGTGATAAGTGCTACGGAACTTCCGAGACCCATACCAGCGATTGCTGAGGTAGGATTTAACATTTCTCTCATACCTGGGCCACCTTTTGGTCCTTCGTAACGGATAACAACTACGTCTCCAGCTACGATTTTTCCGCCTTTGATTGCATCGATTGCATCTTCTTCACATTCAAAAACTCTTGCTGGTCCTTCATGTACCATCATTTCATCTACTACTGCAGAACGCTTTACAACACTTCCGTCAGGAGCAAGATTTCCTTTTAATACTGCAAGACCACCTGTTTTACTATATGGATTATCCATTGGTCTGATAACTTCTGGATTTTTGTTTACTGAGTTTGCAATGTTTTCTCCAATTGTCTTACCAGTTACTGTCATACACTCTGTATTAAGAAGACCTGCATCTGCAAGCTGTTTCATAACTGCATATACACCACCAGCTTCATTTAAATCTTCCATATAAGTGTGTCCCGCTGGCGCTAAGTGACAAAGGTTTGGAGTCTTTTCGCTAATTGGATTAGCAAATTCGATATCAAAGTCAAATCCAATTTCATGTGCGATAGCTGGCAAATGAAGCATTGAGTTTGTAGAACATCCAAGTGCCATATCTACTGTAAGTGCATTGATAATTGACTCTTTTGTCATAATATCCAATGGACGAATATTCTTTCTGTAAAGATCCATAACTGCCATACCGGCGTGTTTTGCAAGACGAATTCTGTCTGAATATACCGCTGGAATAGTTCCATTTCCACCAAGTCCCATACCGAGCGCTTCTGTTAAACAGTTCATAGAGTTTGCTGTATACATACCTGAACAAGAACCACAGGTTGGGCAAGCTTTCTCTTCAAATTCTCTAACATCTTCTTCTGTCATTGTTCCTGCTGCATAAGAACCAACAGCTTCGAACATGGAAGAAAGACTTGTTTTACATCCTTTTACTTTACCAGCAAGCATTGGACCGCCCGATACGAATACGGTTGGAACGTTGATACGAGCTGCTGCCATAAGTAAACCTGGTACGTTTTTGTCACAGTTTGGAACCATAACTAATGCATCAAACTGATGTGCAAGAGCCATTGCTTCTGTAGAGTCGGCGATTAAGTCTCTAGTTACGAGAGAATATTTCATTCCCACATGTCCCATTGCGATACCATCACATACTGCAATCGCTGGGAAAACAACTGGTACACCACCAGCTTCTGCTACACCAAGTTTTACTGCATTTACAATCTTGTCTAAGTTCATATGGCCAGGTACGATCTCGTTGTAAGAACTAACGATACCTACCATAGGTTTTTTCATTTCTTCTTCTGTAAATCCTAAGGCATTGAAAAGACTTCTATGTGGAGCCTGCTGCATGCCTGCTTTTACGTTATCACTTCTCATTTATACTTTCCTTCTTTCCTGTCGAACTACGTTCCTTTTAGGAACAATATTCTACGATTGTACTACAAAAAATACAATCCTGCAACTATACTCTTTCTGCGATAAGGCTTCCCATTTCAGCTGTACCAACCTTTGTGATACCTTCTGTGCTTTCACCTGACTGTGGCATAATGTCTCCGGTTCTATAACCTTCTTTTAATACCTGTTTTACTGCTGCTTCTACTGCATCCGCTTCTTTATCTAAGTCAAAGCTATAACGAAGCATCATTGCTGCACTAAGGATTGTTGCGATAGGGTTTGCGATACCCATTCCTGCGATATCTGGTGCAGATCCACCACTTGGTTCATACAAACCAAACTTAGTTTCATTTAAACTAGCTGAAGATAACATTCCGATAGAACCTGTTACCATACTTGCTTCATCGGAAAGAATGTCACCAAACATATTCTCTGTAAGGATTACGTCAAACTGTGCTGGATTCTTTACTAACTGCATCGCACAGTTATCAACCAACATATGCTCGTAAGATACTTCTGGATAATCCTTTGCAACTTCTTCTACTACTTTTCTCCAAAGTCTGGAAGAATCCAGTACGTTTGCTTTATCTACAGAAGTTACTTTCTTTCTACGTTTCATTGCGATATCAAAACCACGAATTGCAATTCTTCTGATTTCATCTTCTGTATATGTAAGAGAATCACAAGCTGTCATAACACCGTCTACTTCTTTGGTACTTCTTTCACCGAAGTAAAGACCACCTGTCAACTCTCTCATAATCATCATGTCAAATCCGTCACCAATAATATCATCTCGAAGTGGACATGCCGCTTTTAATTCTTCATATAAATAAGCTGGTCTTAAGTTTGCAAAAAGATTTAACTCTTTTCTAATCTTAAGAAGTCCTGCTTCTGGTCTTAAGTTTGGAGGGAGCTGATACCAAGGTGAAGTAGTTGTATTTCCACCAATCGATCCCATAAGAACCGCATCACTTGCCTTTGCCGCTGCAATCGCTTCATCTGTTAATGGAACCCCTGTTGCATCAATGGAACAACCTCCCATTAAAATTTCTGTATAATCAAAAGAATGACCGTACTTTTGTCCTACAGCATTAAGTACCTTTGTAGCTTCCGCTGTTACCTCTGGCCCGATTCCATCTCCTGCAATTACTCCAACCTTAAAATTCATGTCTATCCTCTTTCCCGTAAAAATACGTTTCCGTTTATTTATCATCTATCTTAATCCAATCCCCTATGAATTGCAATATAACTGGCCATTGTAGTTTTTTATAAGCTTTATAACTTTTGTTTATACATTTGATTAATCTATGCTTCTATGATATACTACATGAAATATATGAAATGGATTTGGAGGGATTTGCATGCACTATAATGAATCCGCAGAAAACTATTTAGAGACAATACTCATGCTTAGCAAAAAGCTTCCAGTCGTTCGCGCGGTTGATATTGCAAATGAGTTAGGATATAAAAAATCAAGTGTAAGTATTGCGATGAAACATCTTCGCGAGAATGAACATATTACTGTTAGTGATGCTGGTTTTATTACACTTACTGAAAGTGGAAGAAATGTCGCAGAAATGATTTTTGAAAGACACGAAATGTTGACAAAAGTACTTGTTTCCATCGGAGTACCTGAAGAGATTGCATCGGAAGATGCCTGCAAGATTGAGCACGTGATTAGCCCAGAAAGTTTTGAAGCAATTAAAAATTCACTTGCAAGACATCATAAAGAATTTTTAAAATAATTAATAAACAAAACACCCGTATTTCTACGGGTGTTTTTATGTCTATTGCTATTCTAGATATGTCCATTTTCTTTTAACCAAGCAATTTCGTCTTTGATTGTTTCTTTGTATGGACGTGTTTTGTATCCAATTTCTCTCTGTGCCTTAGAATAATCGAATGAATTGTTCTTATCTAAGTTGTATACAGAGAATGTTGTCATAAGTGGTTCTTTACCAGTTTTAGCTGCCGATTTTTCCATCATAGCTGCAAGTTTATATGCAATACCAAGTGGTAAGAATGTCTTAATTGGCTTACATCCTGATTCTTCGCAGATTAATTTAACGAAATCACGGAATGAAACTTCTTCGTTTGCAAGGATATAAGATTCACCTTTCTTACCAAAGTCTGCTGCACCAATACATCCTGCTGCAAGGTCACGTACGTCACAAAGGTTGAACGAACCATCCATACCCATTGGCATAGCACCTTTTAAAATTTCGATAACTGTACCTGTTGTTTCACCGATAGCTGGATCTTCTGGTCCAAGAATACCTGATGGAAGTACGATACAAGCGTTTACACCTTCGATATTTGCTGCATCAAGTACTGCCTGTGAAGCGATAGCTTTTGAACGGCTGTAGCAACCTACTGTCTGGTCTTCATCATAGTAGATTACTTCGCGCATCTTGCGACCTTTCTTTTCTTCAGGAATCGCACCTGTTGAAGAACAGTATACGAGTTTTTTACACTCTGGATGTTTCTTCATTACATGAAGAATGTTCTTTGTACCACCAACGTTTACATTCATTACTAATGGGCTGTAATCAGGTGTGACAGTAACTACTGATGCGATGTGCATACATACAGTTTCTGTTCCTTCTGGAACTGTGAAGAATTTTTCTACATCTTCAATAGAACAAAGGTTACCTTCTACTACTTCAACGCCATCTGGAATATACTGAATCGCTTTATCTCCTGGTAAAGCAAATGCTCTAACCTTATCACCTCTAGCGATTAACTGTCTACAAACGTGTCCCCCTAAGAATCCTGCTGCTCCTGTTACTAAGTACAATGTGTTGCTCATGTTTTTACTTCTCCTTTTTGAATAATTATTTTGATTTTTTAATTAACTAACTTATTTCGCGATGTCTCTCGCTTACATGAGAGATAATAACTCCCCCTTTTTTCCAAAATGTTTGCGAAATGTTAAAAAGTTGTTAAATTGAAAAAAATCTTAAAAATTACCCAAATACCCCTGACAAAATTATTGCATCTGCAACTAATTTCTTCTTTTATCTATTTTGAAAAACGCACCTCGACGAATGTCGATATGCTTTGTTTCACATACTTATATATTATCTTTTACCTGCGTTCTTGCTAGCTTCGATGCTTTTTTCAATCATTTCTTTCTGCTTTTTCATAGCTTCTTCATGGTTGTATGATGGAACTTTATCCATTCTTTCAGCATTTTCTTTTGCAAGACGTTCTTTTGCTTCTTCTAAAGTTTCACCATCTTTCATAAGATGTTTTTCAATAAATGCATCTGAAATATCTTCGAATTTTCCAACTACTGCATTTTCAACTTTATCATAAGCATATTTTACATCTTCTGCCATATCATCCACGATATCTTTTGCTTTATCACCCATTTTTTCTACCATGCCATTGTTTACCTTTTCAAAACCTTCAACAGCACCTTTTTCGATTTTCTTGTAGCCTTCTACTACGCCTTCTTCGATTTTTTTGTAGCCTTCTACTACTGCGTTTTCAATTTTTTCAAATGTTGACATATTATTGTCCTCCTATATTCTTAATATTATTTGTTTTATATTTTGTTCCTGTCGACATGGTTATAATACACGGGAGATATTTTTGAAATGTTCGCAAAATGTTAATCTTTTGTTAAATCACATAGTTTATCACTAAAATGTTCTATCTATACAAAATAATTTCACTCTGAGATGTCAATAACATCAAAAAATACCTATTTTTCTACTTTTGAGAGACCAAAAATTATCTATATAGAGTAATATGCCTGTGAGATAGCGATAAAAGACCTAACTAGACATCCAGCAACTAAATCTTCTTCTATAGATAATCTCTCATCCCCAAAATCGAAAAAATCCCCGAGAAAAGTCTCGGGGATTTATTAATCTAACTCATTAAGTATCTATGTATTGCATCTGCTGCAATTTTTGCATCTTCTACAGCGTGTACTACTGTAAGATTACCTACTGTCATGTCACCACCTGCGAAAATACCAGGGAATGCTGTCATACAGTTTTCATCTACTGCAAGACCTACATGGTCTCTCATGTCATTGCTTTCACCCTTGCTGTTTAAGTTAAATCTGCTAAGCTGTCCTGCACAGATAATAACCTGATCTGCTTCACAGAATTCATGTTCACAAGCAGCATCTATAAACTTACCATCTTCCTGTTTTTCTGTGATTGCAAATTCAATTTTGTCATCATAGATTTCCACAGGTCTGTGGCAGAATACAAATTCGATGCCTTCATGTGTAGCACTTTGACTTTCAGATCTACTTGCAGTGATTCCATCACGT
Source organism: Agathobacter sp. (assembly GCA_045612245.1). Lineage (GTDB taxonomy): Bacteria > Bacillota > Clostridia > Lachnospirales > Lachnospiraceae > Roseburia. The sequence continues at coordinate 1,665 of JAZKYR010000003.1, read as the reverse complement.
CTTGCATAACATGTTACCTTTTTTGCGCCACGACGAATGGCTGTACGTGCACAGTCGATAGCACTATTTCCTACACCAATAACTGCTACATTTTTTCCTGCAATATATGTATCTGGGCTCTGTAAATACTGGAAACCATAGCATACGTGTGCATAAGATTCTCTTACCGTTTGGTTCTGGCTTTTCATAATTTACAAGCTGTGCATACTGTGTACTGATATAATCCTCAATCATAGAAAAATGTACTGGCCTTCTTTAAACAACTTGATAACTTCTGGAATTGGTGTATGGATAGGACATCCCTGCATACACTGTGGATTTTTGCATCCTAAGCAACGATTCGCTTCATCTAATGCAACTGATAATGTAACTGCCATGATTCTTCCCCCATTCTATAATAAAACTTATTTTACGAACTCTTTACCTGTTACGCTTCCGCCATCAACTAACACGTCAACGCCTGCAAGATAACCATTTCTTTCATCAGCTACTGTTGCGATAGCAAAACCAAGTTCTTCTGGTTTACCCATACGCTTTTCAGCAGTTGTTTTAATAAGATCGCCGCCTTCTTCTGCTTCAAGATTACCCATATCTGTAGCGATAAGACCTGGACTTAATGAACATACACGGATTCCTTTTGCACCAAGGTCCTGAGCTGATTTTGCTGCATACCAGATAACAAATTTCTTTGAAAGACCATATGCAAGACCTGACGCCTGGTAGCCTTTTAACATATTTGGAAGACCAAGGATTTTCTTTACGAATAAGTCTTCGTCTTTATCTGCAAGTGCAAATACTTTTTTGTTTACTACGATAGAAGGTAAGATGTATGCTGAGTTTGAAGATACATCTACGATTACACTACCTGGGTTCATGAGTTTTGAGAACTCTTCGTTTACGTATACTGTTCCGAGTGCATTTACACGGATTAACTGTTCTGGTTTCGCCATTGCTGGTGAAAGGCCTGCTGAGTTGATTACGTTTTTGATTTCGCCAAGGCTTGCTGCATATTCTGCTAATTCACGAACCTGCTGTCTATTAGATGTATCACAAGTCTTTGCATATGCTTCATAACCTAATTCTTCTAATTCTTTTACAGCTTTTTCAAGCTTAGACATTGTACGTCCTGTTACTACAATGATTTTTTCTTTTGGCATGCATTTTGCTGCTGCAAGGCCCATACCACTACCGCCACCTGTAATTACACATACTGTTTTCATACTATTCTCTCCTTTTCGACCTTAATTTTTTATATATTTATAAAGAAAGTTCATTGCTTAGTGCGATGATCTGTTCTGCAATTTTTGCTCTTTCTTTTTCTGTTACCTTTTTGTAAATTGGATAAGCAACACCTGCTATCGCCATTCCGATAAATCCAAGAATGATTCCTGCAACAAAAATACCTACGTTGCTAGTAAACACTAAAACACAACTCATTCCTGCACCGAGCACTAACATTCCAATTACTCCTAATGCAATGGAAGCAATCGTTCCTGGGCGCTCTGCCTGCTTATCTAAGCGAATCAATTGTTCCATCTTACTTTCCTCTTTTGAAATATATTTATTTCGAATTCGCTGTACTTCCTCCTGCTGTTTTGGAGAGTAAGTAAATGCGAAAGTTTCATTCTGATTTACAACATAATCTGCCATCTGTTTTTCCTCCTG
>JAZKYR010000002.1:0-9522 GCA_045612245.1 Agathobacter sp. | reverse complement strand
ACTGCTACTGCATTTTTTTCTACACCAAGCTGTACAAGGTTGCTAAGTGATAAGCTTCCTGTCATGTATCCTGTGTACATAATTGCAACCACAAGACCAGCACCACCTAAAAGGTTCATCCAAAGTGCTCTAAATGAATTGTTGATAGCTTCTTTTGTTCTAGTATAACCAATCAAAAGGAATGAACAGATACTTGTCATTTCCCAGAAAAGGTCAATCCAAAGTAAGCTTTCAGATAATACAAAACCAAACATCGAACCTAAGAAGATAAATAAAAGCATAAAGAAATAATGGCTTCTATTTTCGTATTCTGTATGCAAAGTATGATATCCATGCATGTATCCAACCGAATAAATTACAATCAAACTACCGATTACACCAATAATAATACACATAAGCATAGATAATCTATCTACACGGATATGTGCAATTTCAGCCATTGTAGGCCCGAACAATTCCATGTATGTAATCATAAGCGTTGGAATAATTGATAAAAGGCTAATTACGTGTTTTCTATACTTAAAGCTTAAGTATGTAATCACAAACATTAAAAGCCAAACTCCACCCAACATAACCATATCAATTGTATGGGTGTGATAATAGAGTTCCATTGTAGGAGCGCCCTGACTTAACCACTGGAATACAAAAATCGCTGTCACTGCCATAATAGTGCCTGCACCGATATAAGCAACGATTCCGCGGATTTTTTCATTACGGATTAAAAACATGAGTACTGCTACCACTAACGGAAAACAGATTAAGAAAGGTATCATCCACATAAATCTTTCTCTCCTTCTTCAATATTATTTATTAAATATTTATAAAAATTCTATAAAGGCATTAAGCCGGATAACATTCTATTCCTTTTAGAATTTATTTTCAAGACTAAAATTGTACAAATTGACAAACAATTAACAATGGTTTTTGTGCAAAATGAAAAGGGGCGTACATCGCCCCTTTTTACATTGTATACCATTTAATTTTCTTTGCTAATTCTTTGCCAAGATTACATCTGCCATACCATAAAAACCCGCTGGCTTTCCATTTAAAAATTTCGCAGCTTCTACCGCACCTTTGGCAAATACTGCTTTTGAATATGCCGTATGTTTAAATTCGATTACTTCATCCTGTCCCGCGAAAATAACTTCATGTTCTCCTACGATTGTACCACCACGGACTGCCGCAATACCGATTTCATATTTATCGCGTTTCACACGTTCCTGACTACGATCATACTTGTAAGAATAAGCATTCTCCAAAGCATCATTCATGGAATCTGCAAGTGCTAAAGCTGTACCACTTGGTGCATCCACTTTCAAATTATGATGTTTCTCTACAATTTCCATATCAAAGCCCGCTGGTGCAAATACCAGTGCCGCTTTTCTAAGAAGCTCCATAAGGGTATTAATCCCTAATGACATATTGGCAGATTTCAAAACAGCTGCACTTTGACTAACCTTCGCCACACGCTCATTTTGTTCTTCTGAAAGCCCTGTTGTACAAAGTACTACCGGCATTTCCTTTTTTTCGCAAAAGTCCAATAATTCATCCACCGCTTTTGCATTTGAGAAATCAATCACCACATCCGCTTCCACATCACATTCTCCAATTGTGGAAAATACTGGATACTCATTCTCAATTCCCTGATACACATCCACACCTGCTACAATGGTAATTTCTGGATCATCTTTACAGATGCCTGTAATGCACTGTCCCATTTTCCCATTGCAACCATTCATAATAACTCTAGTCATTTTATTTCCTCTTAAGCTAATTTAATCCCATAATTTTTCATTGCTTCCATCATCTGAGCTTTCTTTTCATCACTCATATCACAAAGAGGCGCACGAAGTGGACCAACCTCAAGTCCCATCATATTCATCGCATTCTTTACTGGAATTGGATTTACATCTGAGAATAAAGCATCAATGAATGGAATTGCTTCTCTCTGTAATTTCAATGCGGTAGCATAATCTCCATTAAAATAGCTTTCGCAAAGGTCATGCACCTGTTTTGGAGCGATATTACTCCATACCGAAATTACACCCTGTGCACCGATTGACATCATTGGAAGTACAAGTGCATCTTCACCTGAATATAAATCTAATTTGCCATCTGTTAAGTACATCGTTCTTGAAGCCTGTGTCATATTTCCAGTTGCTTCTTTTAAACCAACGATATTTTCTCTTTCTTTGAAAAGTGTAGCCGCTGTTTCTGGAAGAAGATTACAGCCAGTTCTACCTGGTACATTATATAAAATAATTGGAAGTTTTGTATTGTCCGCAATCATAGAAAAATGTTTGATAAGACCAGCCTGTGACGCCTTATTATAGTATGGAGTCACCACGAGTAAACCATCTGCTCCATCCAATTCTGCTTCCTGAGTATGCTGAATAGCTGTCTGAGTACTATTCGAACCTGTACCTGCAATAACTGGCACACGATGTTTTGTAAACTCTACTGCAGCTCTAATAACTTTTCTATGTTCTTCCATTGTCAAAGTAGAAGCTTCCCCTGTAGTACCACAGATAATAATCGCATCTGTTCCCTGATCAATCTGCCAGTTAATAAGTTCCTCTAATTTATCGTAATTTACTTCCTCGTTGTCATACATAGGTGTAACAATCGCAACACCTGCTCCCTTAAAAATTGCCATTTTCATTTCCTCCTCTTGTGATTTATCTCTGCTTATTTGCGAAAAAAGACCAGCTCGATAGAGCTGGTCAAAAATTCTAATAAAATAATCTTTGATAGCTCAACATCTTTCGATGACAGTTACAGAATTATTCACCCTGTCCCCAGGATCATAACTTGCAGGGGTTATGTCCTTCGGCGCTTTCTCCTTTTACTTATGTTCCACTGTTCTGCTACATCCCATAAGTTACTCATAAATCGCGCAACCTCTATCTTACTTAAATATTCACTTCATCATCATATCATTTACCTAATGGTATGTCAATCTATGCAAACTATTTTTCCAAGGTAACCTGATACAATTCATCTGCACATTCTTTAATACATTCTGGCACCTGTCTGCCTGTACAGATAACCACCATATCCTCTGGTACTGCTGCGGCTAATTCTAAAAATTCTTCCTCCGTAATAATATTCTGCGAAAGAAGTCCGAGCACTTCATCTAATACAACCAAATCACAACCACCAGTTGTAATTACCTTTTTACTATAGTTGTAACCCATCTTAAGGTTCATGATTTCTTTTTCTTTTTCTTCTTCTGTTAATTCATCAAAAGAGCTATCCTGCTTCTCAAACCTAAAAAACTTTAATTCCGGTTCAAGTTTTTTTAACAGTTCTTCACTATCTTCGTTTTTCTCTTTTAAGAATGAAATAACCGTCGCACTCTTACCATGCGAAGCTTCACGAATGGCAGTTCCTAATGCCGCCGTCGATTTACCATGACCTTCGCCATAATAAATACGTACTATGCCTTTACTCATGTCATCCTCCATAAATAAGCCTATCAGTGTTTCATTTCTACGTAAAATATCATATTTTCAATTTTTTTGCAACTATATCTCTATTTTGCTCACAGAGACTTCATACGCAATTCGCTGTTCGACCTCTGTTTCACTTAACTTTTTCACATACTCCCTACTTTGAATTCTTCCCCAAATCTGCACATGCGTTCCTACCTCGAATGTAGAGGCGAAGCGAGCATTTCTACCCCAGCAGATGCATGGAATATAGTCTGATTTTCCATAAGAACGATTTACCGCTACCAATAGGTCTGCAATTTCTCTCCCCAATGGGGTCTTTCGGTAAACTGCCTCCTTACAAATATATCCATCCAGGAATATTTGATTGCTGACTTCCTCCTCATCTACATCTTCTAGAAACTCTAATTCTCTTGCAAAAACAGAAAGTACGAGTCTGTTTTTGTGCTCCTCGTGACGATTAAAAGAACGAAACTGCCCATTTATATAAATGTAAGTCCCTCTATAATCTTTTGTCACATCAATTAATCTCTCTGATACCATTACCGGAATATAATCCACAAAATTGGATAATCTGTTTACTGAGATTTCTACCATATAAAAACCTTCTCCATATACCTCGTGACTATATGTAAAGTCCGATACGATTTCTCCCACTAATGCTACCTGGTTGTTTTCAAACATTTTATCTGCCATGAATATTCTCCCTTCGTTTTATTACACCTATTTGTATCACTGCACTTGAGGGGAAATTCGGCAAACTTTGTCGATAAAGAACTTGCCAAATACGACATAAGTGGTTATTATACATATTTGGAAAAAAGAAAGAAGGTTAAATTCTTATGAAAACAACAAGAGAAGATATTCGTAATATAGCTATCATCGCACACGTTGACCATGGCAAAACAACTCTCGTGGATGTTTTATTAAAACAAAGCGGTGTATTCCGTGAAAATCAGGAAGTTGTAGAACGTGTCATGGACTCCAATGATATTGAACGAGAGCGTGGTATCACAATTCTATCTAAAAATACTGCAGTACAGTATAAAGATACCAAAATTAATATTATTGACACCCCAGGTCATGCAGACTTTGGTGGCGAAGTAGAACGTGTTCTGAAAATGGTAAATGGTGTAGTTTTAGTCGTAGATGCTTTTGAAGGCACCATGCCTCAGACAAAATTTGTTTTGATGAAAGCACTTGCATTGGACTTACCAGTTGTCGTTTGTATCAACAAAATCGACCGTCCTGAAGCCCGACCAAACGAAGTAATTGATGAAGTATTAGAATTATTTATGGACTTAGATGCTTCTGATGAGCAGCTAGACTGTCCATTTGTATTTGCTTCTGCCCGAAATGGATATGCAACCCTTGATTTAAATGAAGAGGGAAAAGATATGGTTCCTCTTTTTGAAACCATCCTTGACTATATCCCTGGCCCAAGTGGTGATCCAGATGCAAATACCCAGGTACTTATCAGCACCATCGATTACAACGAATATGTTGGCCGCATCGGTGTAGGAAAAGTAGACAATGGCGTAATCCGCGTAAATCAAGAAGCAGTCGTTGTAAATCATCATGAACCTGATAAACAGCGTAAGGTTCGTATCAGTAAGCTCTATGAATTTGATGGATTAAATAAAGTTGACGTAACAGAAGCCTCTGTAGGCTCTATCGTAGCAATCTCGGGGATTTCAGACATCCACATTGGTGATACAATTTGTTCACCTGAAAGTCCAGATGCGATTCCTTTCCAGAAAATTTCTGAGCCTACCATCGCAATGAACTTTATCGTAAACGACAGCCCTTTAGCCGGACAGGAAGGTAAATATGTAACTTCTCGCCACATTCGTGAGAGACTGTTACGCGAATTAAATACAGACGTATCTCTTCGTGTAGAAGATACCGATTCTCCAGATAGTTTAAAAGTGTCTGGACGTGGCGAACTTCACTTGTCGGTTCTCATTGAAAACATGCGCCGCGAAGGCTATGAATTTGCGGTAAGTAAAGCTGAAGTATTATATAAAGAAGACGAAAACGGAAAGAAATTAGAACCAATGGAAATCGCTTATGTAGATGTTCCTGATGAATTTACCGGAGCTGTTATCTCTAAATTACAACAGCGTAAAGGCGAACTTCAGAACATGGGCTCTATCGCAGGCGGATATACCCGTATCGAGTTTCGAATTCCTTCACGTGGTCTCATCGGCTATCGTGGAGACTTTATGACAGACACAAAAGGAAATGGTATTATCAATACTATTTTTGATGGATATGACTCTTATCGCGGTGATATTGAATACCGTGCAACCGGTTCCCTCATTGCCTTCGAAGACGGCGAATCCGTAACATACGGTCTCTTCTCCGCACAGGACCGCGGAACCCTTTTCATCGGACCTGGCGAAAGAGTATATTCCGGAATGGTTATCGGCCAGTGTTCCCGTGCCGAAGACATTGAGCTTAACGTATGTAAGAAAAAACATCTTACTAACACTCGTTCTTCTTCGGCAGATGAAGCACTTACACTTGTGCCACCACGTATCTTAAGCTTGGAACAAGCGTTAGACTTCATTGATACAGATGAACTTCTAGAAGTTACTCCAGAAAGTCTTCGTATTCGCAAGCGCATTTTAGATCCAACACTCAGAAAACGTACTGCTTTCAAAGCAAAACAACAAAACAATGCATAATAAAAAGAGACCGAAACATCGGTCTCTTTTTTACTTTAATTCTTCTTTGCAGCCTCTGCTGCAGCCAATTTCTTTGCGCGTTTTTCCTGGTACATCTTCTGGTCCGCTTGTTCAATAACCTCATCAAGACTATTGATTTCTTTTGCTCTCCATTTCGAAACTCCTATACTTGCGGACAACTTAAACGGATGCTTGCCGGACATATTTACTTCTCTCATATCTTCTCGAATAGAATCAACAATGGCATCTACCTTGTATTCCTTTCCATCCTTATAAGCGCCAAATAAAACAAACTCGTCACCACCATATCTCATACCTAACATTTCTCCTGAGACATTTTTATGTACGATTGCACCTATTTCTCGAATCATAAGATCCCCTACTTCGTGACCCAAGGTATCATTTGCAGTTTTTAATCCATCCGCATCCATAAAGATAATAAAGACATTTTTATCATCTGCCCTAAAATTATCCATCATACTCTTAGCTTCATAGGCAAAACCGGAACGGTTATACAGCATGGTCAAATTGTCATAGCACCACATTCCGTTCAAACGGTCTACGGCGTCTTTTAGAAGCATTCGCTGTCTTACATTATCTAAACCAACACCGATTTCCATCAGCATCGAGTAATACAATCCACTTGCAACTACGCTGTCTACCCTCTGACATACTGCATATCCATAACAACAATTATGATAGAATATCTGATTAACTACATATGTATTTCCACCGGATTTTGTACGACATTCTTCTGGAAGTACAAATCCCTTTGGAAACTTCTTGTATGATACAAATTTTCCATTCTCATATGCAACTGCTATATCTATATATTCCGTATAATCATCATTCACCTCTAGGACATCAATATTTCGTCCCAGATTACGTTCTGGCAATGCAAAAACCTGGTCTACATCACAAGCGCATAAATAAAACTTCTCTACACCTATCTGTGGAACATACTGTTTCATTACATCAAAAAGTTGTTCTGGTCTTGCAGATTTTGCAAAATCTGCAGTCAGACCTCGTACGATATCCGCCATAAATACCGTATCTCTTTGCTGTATAATATATTTGTGTTTTATCTGCTCCATCAGTTCTTCTAAACCCAGAATATCATCCGATTGAGGCGTGCAGCCACAACTCTCCCTGTACTTCATATTACAAGGAAGGCTATAGTACTCAATATCTTTCCCATTGAGAAGTTCCATAATCTCTAAAATGGCCTTATATCCAACTTCCCTCTGATTCTTATCTACCGTAGTTAACGATGGGCGGTCCAACTGAGAACGTTCCCCATTATCAAAGCCACAAATCTTCACATCTTCCGGAATCTGATATCCCGCCTTCTTAAACACATCCATAATTCCATGTGCCATATCATCATTTCCACAGATAATTGCTTCTGGATGCTTCCCTTCCGCTAAAATCTGTTCCCCAATCATGATACCACTTTCCATGGTAAATGCGCCTTCGTAAATATCTCCCTCATCAAACATGATGCCATTATTTACCATTGCATCCTGGAAAGCCTTACAACGTTTACGTGCTTCACTACTAGCAACCAACGAACCACTCACATACAAAATATTTGTGTATCCGTGATACAAAAAATGTTCCACCATTTCATACTGTGCTTCGTAACTATCAATCGCAACACAACTCATACCATCAATCTTGCGGTCGATACTTACCATTGGTTTTCCAAGTGTATTTAATTCTTTTACAATTCTATCTAATGCATAAGGATTATGAATCGTATTTGGAACCAGAACCACACCATCAAATTTATCAAACTCTGGAAGCTTAAGAACTTGTGTTGCAGCCATAATACTTTCTTCGGTTTCACGAGTTCCTACATAATTTGTAAACACAAAAAGATTGCAGTCAAATTCCCTTGCTCCAATCTCCATTCCTTCCAATATCTTTTTTTGATTATCCAGATTAATTGCCCCTAATACTACTGCAATCTGTTTCACCATAGCACCCTTCTCCTTGCTACTTTAATTATTGACAATTTACGAAATCCAAAACTTCTTTGTACTTAAGTTTTCCCCCAAATAAGTCCAGAGCACTCCCAATTGTCACATTTAAATTTCCACAACCCTTTTCCTTCAGTTGTTTTATATCTTCAAACGTATGCACTCCACCGGCATAAGTAATTGGAAGTTTTCCCCATACTCCCAACATCTCTACCAAATCCGTCTGAATACCACTTTGTTTTCCCTCAACATCTACTGCATGAATTAAAAACTCATCACAGTACTGCGCCAGCTTGTCCAAAAGTTCCAAGGTTACTTTTTCATTTGTAAACTTCTGCCAGCGATCCGTTACAATGTAATAACCGTCCTCTCGATATCTGCAAGACAAATCCAGCACCACATGCTCTTTTCCTACGGCAACTACTAATTTGTCCAAGTTTTCATAATTTATCTTGCCGTCTTTAAAAACATAAGAAGTAACGATTACATGACTCGCGCCTTTCTTTATATATGTAGGTGCATTCTCCGCTGTAATTCCACCGCCAATCTGCAAACCACCCGGATAAGCAGCTAACGCCTCGATTGCCTGTTTCTTCGTTGCTTCATAATACTCACTATCTGCTGCATTAAGCAAAATGATATGTCCTCCTAAGACACCATCACTTTGATACAGCCTCGCATAGTCTGCAGCACTTTGCTCAGAAACAAAATTCTCAACTGCTTGATTATTTTCATCTGTAAGACTACTTCCTACTATCTGTTTTACTTTTCCATTATGTATATCAATACAAGGTCTAAATTGCATTTTTTTCAGGACAATCCATCCATACCTTTCCAAAAGAATCATTTCGTATTATAATTGTCTATACAAATATAGATATTCAAACTAATTTTAGCACATTACTTTATTAATGTGAAGATAACTTTCACACAATTTTTGCTATCGGAATATCTTGACACATAGATTTTAATTTGTTATCATCATTCAAATTACAAAAAAGAAAGCGAGGATATTAAAATGGGTACAATTATCGGCGAAGGAATCACATTTGATGACGTTCTCTTAGTTCCACAGTATTCTGAAGTTACTCCAAACATGATTGACTTAAGAACACACTTAACAAAGAAGATCGTACTTAACATTCCTATGATGAGTGCAGCAATGGATACAGTTACAGAATCCAAAATGGCTATCGCAATGGCTAGACAGGGTGGTATCGGTATCATTCATAAGAATATGTCTATTGAAGAACAGGCTGACGAGGTTGATAAAGTAAAACGTTCCGAAAACGGCGTTATTACAGATCCATTTTCTTTATCACCAGAACATACATTAAAAGATGCTGATGATTTAATGGCAAAATTCAAAATTTCAGGTGTTCCTATTACAGAAGGAAC
>JAZKYR010000001.1:0-16369 GCA_045612245.1 Agathobacter sp. | reverse complement strand
CATTGGAATTGATTTAGGTACCGCCAGTATTCTGGTATATATCAAAGGAAAAGGTGTTGTTTTAAAAGAGCCATCAGTTGTGGCATTCGATAGAGATACAAATAAAATTAAGGCAATTGGTGAGGAAGCTAGACTTATGCTTGGTCGTACACCAGGTAATATCGTTGCAGTACGTCCTCTTCGTCAGGGTGTTATCTCTGATTACACAGTTACAGAAAAAATGATTAAATACTTCATTCAGAAAGCACTCGGCAAGAGAACTTTCCGCAAACCACGTATCAGTGTGTGTGTACCTTCTGGTGTAACAGAAGTAGAAAAGAAAGCAGTAGAAGATGCTACTTATCAGGCAGGTGCTCGTGAAGTAGAAATTATTGAAGAACCAATCGCTGCAGCAATCGGTGCAGGTATCGATATTGCAAGACCATGTGGTAACATGATCGTAGATATCGGTGGTGGTACAACAGATATCGCAGTTATCTCACTTGGCGGATCTGTAGTAAGCACATCTATCAAGATTGCTGGTGATGATTTTGACGAAGCATTAGTTCGTTATATGCGTAAAAAACATAATCTTCTTATCGGTGAAAGAACTGCAGAAGATATCAAGATTAAGATTGGTACATGTTATCCTATGGCTCAGCCAGAAACAATGGATGTTCGTGGACGTAACTTAGTAACTGGTCTTCCAAGAACTATTACAGTTAGTTCAGAAGAAACAGAAGAAGCACTTCGTGAACCTACAATGCAGATTGTAGAAGCTGTACATTCCGTATTAGAGAAAACTCCACCAGAACTTGCAGCAGACGTTGCAGACAGAGGTATTGTACTTACAGGTGGTGGTGCACTCCTTCGTGGCTTAGAAGAACTTATTGAAGACCGTACAGGTATCAACACTATGACAGCTGATAATCCTATGACTTGTGTAGCTGTAGGAACAGGTAAATACGTAGAATTCTTAGCTGGAAATCGTGACGAATAAAGATTAATATTTTGGAATTAAATTCCGATATATAATGTGGGAGACTACGCATGTGGTCTTCCCACAATTATTTTATAGAAAGGGGCTATAATATGATTAAAGGTTTGTATACCGCTCATACAGGGATGGTAAACGAAATGAAAAGACTTGATGTTTTGACCAACAACCTTGCAAATGCAGATACGACTGCATACAAAAAAGAAGGCACAACATCACGTACATTTGCTGATGAATTAGCAATCAAAATCAAAGATACTTCACATTATGGTCTCCCTCAAAATCTCGGTGAAATTTCTTTAGTAACCCATTTGGGTCAGGTGTATACGGATTATTCAACTGGAAGTTTCGAAGTAACCGAAAATGAAACGGATTTCGCACTTGAAGGAGATGGTTTCTTTGCGGTATCGTTCACAGATAAGAATGGAAACAATTCTGTTAAACTTACTCGTGACGGAAATTTTATAGTGGATAATGAAGGTTATCTTAGAACCAAAGACGGGGACTACGTTTTAAATGCTACAGGCGCATTAAATATGAATGCAGACCCAGCAAACTATGTTCGTGTGAACAACTTGCAGAAATTTGCAGTTGACCAGCAGGGATATATTTACCAGAACGAACAGTTAGTGGGGACCTTGGGTGTGGTAAACGTAGAGAACTACGATTACTTAGAGAAATACGGTGAAAACATGTACAACCTCGTAGAAGGTGGTGTGGTTACTGCTTCCGAAGCGAACGTTCAGCAGGGTATGTTGGAAAGTTCAAATGTGAACGTAGTAGATGAAATGGTTGATATGATTGCCATTCAGAGAGCTTACGATGCAGGACAGAAAGTGATTCGTTCTGTAGATGAAACATTAGGTAAAACGGTAACACTTGGTAGCATCAAGTAAATCTAAGGGGGAATACATATTATGATGAGAGCATTATATACGGCTGCTAGCGGTATGAAAGCTGGACAGACCAATGTAGATACAATTGCAAATAACTTATCAAACGTAAATACAAATGGATTTAAAACCACTAGAACTGAGTTTAAATCTTTGTTATATCAAACAATTCAGACCAAAACTACTTCTGCAAACGGAGACCAGAAACCAGTAGGTGCGCAGGTTGGTTTGGGTACAAGAGTAGCTTCAACCACATCTATGTATACACAGGGTGCATTGAATGCGAGTGAAAGTGCTACAGATTTTGCATTAGAAGGCGAAGGCTTCTTTGCAATTCGTGGAGCAGACGGACAGACTTATTATACCAGAAATGGTAACTTTACATGGGCAATTGACGCTGCAGGAAATACACTTCTTACAGACGTTGAAGGTTGTCCGGTATTGGATAGAGAAGGAAATGCTATTTACGTTCCAGAAGGAATCTCAGCAGAAGCGATGGTATTTGAACAGAGCGGTGAAATCAGTTACAGACTTCCAGATGGTTCCGTAGTAGATTTGAATCAGGCGTTTGGTATTTACCAGTTCAATAACCCATCTGGTTTAGAAAAATTATCTTACAGTAGATTGCAGCAGACAGATGCATCTGGTCAGGCAATCTTAGAAGGTGAGATGGGTACAATGGCAAGTAAAGTTTGTCAGTACTATTTAGAAGGTTCTAACGTTCAGGTAGCAGATGAAATGGTAAATATGATTATTGCACAGCGTGCTTACGAAATGAACTCAAAGGCTATCCAGACAGCAGATTCTATGCTTCAGACAGCCAACGAATTGAAACGTTAATCGTAGGAGGTAGTCGATATGAGTATGGATGTTAGCGGAATTACTTCTATGCTAAATCAGACTGGTGCGACGAATGCAGCAAATAGTGCAAATTCGGCGAAGACAGATTCATTAAAGAATTCGGTGAATAGTCTCTCTTCTAATTCTACAGATGAAGAATTGATGGAGGTGCTTAAGGATTTTGAATCGTACTTCGTGGAACAGATGATTAAGCAAATGAAGGAAACCTTCACAGATGAAGATGAAGAATCCTCAATGGCATCACAGTATACAGATACATTTATGGATTATGCGATTGAAGATGTTGCAGATTTATTATTAGAAGAAGTTGGTGGCACTATGACCCAGCAGCTTTTCGAGCAGATGAAGAGAAATTATAATATTCCAACAGTGGATGAGACTGCGGAATAAAAAAGTAGATGTTTAGACCACTATTTTATGTAGTGGTCTTTTCTTAATTGAGAGTAGGGGAAACGTGTGGAAACGATAAAAGGTTATGTTGACCATATTATATATAGAAATACCGAAAATGGTTATACCGTGCTTGTGCTCATATGCGAGGAGGAAGAACTCACTTGTGTAGGAATTTTCTCGGATATTGTAGAAGGAGAAAATATCGAGGCAAAGGGCGAATTCATCGAGCATCCAGTATATGGACACCAGTTCAAAGTGAGTTCCTTTGAAGAAAAAGCGCCAGAGGATGAAATCGCAATTGAAAGATATCTGGGGTCAGGCGCTATCAAGGGCATAGGTTTAGCATTGGCGGCAAGAATTGTTCGTAGATTCAAGAAAGATACCTTTCGTATCATAGAGGAAGAACCGGAACGTTTAGCGGAAATTAAGGGTATTAGTGAACGCAAAGCCATGGAGATTGCAGATCAGGTCAATGCAAAAAAAGACCTTCGTCAGGCAATGATTTTTCTGCAGCAATATGGGATTAGTACCACTCTGGCTGTAAAGATATACAATTATTATGGGGCAAGAATTTACAGTGTCTTAAAAGAGAATCCATATCAGATGGCAGATGATATTGAGGGTGTGGGATTTCGAACTGCAGATGAAATTGCAAGTCGTGCAGGAATACGAACCGATTCCGATTTTCGAATTAGAAGTGGTATCCTTTATGTGCTGCTACAAGCGAGTAGTGAGGGGCATACTTACTTACCAATGGAAGAATTGACAGAGCGTGCGAGTGCACTTTTGGAAGTAGATGGAGAACATATAGAAAAACATTACATGAATCTTGCAATAGATCGTAAGATTGTAATGCGACAAAAAGAAGAGATAACTCAAATTTATGCTGCAACATTCTATCATATGGAAGCAAACACCGCTGCGATGCTAAAACAGCTGGATGTCAGCTATGATGTGGGTGATGCAGAGATAGAAAAACGTATAAAACGCATTGAAAAACAGACGGGAATTGAACTGGATGAACAGCAGATATGTGCAGTCAAGGAAGCTGTTCGTAATGGGCTGCTTATTATTACAGGTGGTCCTGGAACGGGTAAGACTACCACAATTAATACCATCATTCGGTATTTCGAAATGGAAGGAATGGATATTTTCCTGGGTGCGCCAACAGGACGTGCTGCAAAGCGAATGAGTGAGACAACAGGCTTTGAGGCGAGAACAATTCATCGAATGCTTGAGGTAAATGGTGGTGTAGAAGGTACAGGAGGATTTGAGAGAAATGAAAAGAATCCTCTCGAAACAGATGTCATTATTATTGATGAAATGTCGATGGTAGACATCACTCTCATGTATGCATTGTTAAAAGCTGTATTAGCGGGAACGAGACTTATTTTGGTCGGGGACGTAAACCAACTGCCAAGTGTAGGTCCAGGTGCGGTGTTAAAGGATATTATTGAGTCAAATCAGTTTCACACGGTAAAACTAAATAAGATTTTCCGTCAGGCAAGCACTAGTGACATTGTCGTGAATGCACATAAAATCAATAATGGAGAAGAGGTCTCTCTCGATAATAAGAGCATGGACTTTTTCTTTCTTAAGAGATATGAAGCAGATAAAATTATCAATGTGACACTTCAGTTGATAAAGCAGAAACTCCCTAAATTTGTAAATGCAACGGAGTATGATATTCAGGTGCTTACGCCGACAAGAAAAGGTTTGTTAGGTGTCGAACGACTGAATACAGTATTACAGATGTATTTAAATCCTGCAGATGCCTCTAAAAGAGAAAAAGAATACGGCGATATGGTTTTCCGTGAAGGCGATAAAGTAATGCAGATAAAAAATAATTATCAGCTGGAATGGGAAATTCGTAGTAAGTATGGTCTTTGCATTGATAAGGGGACAGGAGTGTTCAATGGAGATACCGGAATCATAGAAGAAATCAATTATTTTGCAGAGACTATGACAGTGTCTTTTGATGAAGGGAAAATGGTAGAGTATCCATTTAAACTTTTAGAAGAATTGGAGCTTGCTTACGCGATTACAATTCACAAGTCGCAGGGGTCTGAATATCCTGCGGTAGTAATTCCGCTGTTTCAGGGTCCAAGAATGTTGCTAAACAGAAATCTTATTTATACAGCAGTTACACGAGCAAAAAAATGTGTAACATTAGTAGGCGATGATGAAGTTTTTCGCACTATGATCCAAAACAATTCGCAGCTAAAACGATATAGTGGTCTGGCAGACCAATTAAAAGACACCCAATCTTAAGATGGGGTGTCTTTCTTTTCTGTATGTATTTTTACAGTTTCTAAATCAATCTCAATGCGGTTGTCTTCCGTTTTTATAAGGTCTTCAATATAGATTCGATTGTTAATAGAAGGGTTGCTCAAATCGTAGACATTGCCATCGCGCAGGCGAAGAATTATAGGTTGCATATAATTTTGGGTGTTCTCTACAAGTACAACTCCTTTTTCACGATTGTTTAAATTTACAGTTGCACCAGCAGGAACGATATGTATGCAATGAGCCAAAATATTTACAATGTTGATATTGAAATCCTTTGTGCGCTCGCGTAAGGCGTTAATAGCGACGATTTCGGACTGAGGTCCCTGATGCATTGCCATACTGGTTAGAATATCGAATTCGGCAGAAACCTTAAGTATTTCAGATAAAAGCAGAATATCCTCCGTTGGATGTTCGATATTTCGTTCCGGATTGCGAGATAAAATAAAGTATTCTGCAACACGGGCTGCCTTTGAAAGGAAACTTGCTGTTGATGTAGTTGTATTTAGGTAAACAGTACCTTTTTCTAAAGCAGACTGTTTATCAAGGTTATTTTTATGGATAAACCGATAACCGAAGGTGTAGAGAACTGCGGCACCAATGAGGGTTTTAAAATTTTCTTCCGACATGTTGATGTGCTGTCCGATTGTAGCACATAAAATAGCTGTACTGGTCGCATGTTTATACATAAAATCTTGGGAGGTGCGCGCATTTTGGTTAAAGTTTATACGTGGATTTGCTTTGCCGTAATGCTTAATAATATCCTCGACCAGAGGTTCTAACTGATCCAGTGGCTGTCTTTTATATATCTTTTCAAAGAGGTCTCTTAATTTGAAAAGGTAGATGGTTTGTGTGCGTTCAAACTCTAAATCTTCGGTTGTAAAGGATGCGACCGGCTCGGCTGGTTCTAAAATATAAATTCCGGTTAATCCTAAACTTGTAATGCTATTGATGGCTGGGACGGTAAGTCGAGCATTTCTTTCATAAAGAAGTACACCATCTTTGTTATAAATTGGTTTCGCTATGCGAAGGCCTGGCCGAAGTTCTGCGGAATATAAAAATTGCATACGTTCGTCCCCCTTTCCCTATATTACTTTTATTATAGCAAAGACGAAGGCTTGGTGCTATAATTCTTTTTAAGAAATTGTATGAGGTTTATCATGTATAAGATATGTAAAACAGAAAAATCAATTGCGCGTCAGAAACTATTTCAGACAACGCTTCTCGAACTTATGAAAGAGCATAAATATCAGGATATTACAGTGACCTCTCTCTGTAAGGAGATGGAGATACCAAGAAAGACTTTTTATCGCTATTATGATGCATTAAAAGATGTGCTGTATGCGATTATTGATGAAGTGTTGACAGAAGGTTTTTTGTATTTAGAGGTAAAGACAGATTTGGTGGGCTTTTTTTCTTACTGGAAAAAGAAAAAGAGTTTGTTGGATGTTTTTGAAAAAAGTGGTTTAAGTTCTGTGCTTGTAAATCGTATTTATGAAAGACTGAATGAAAAAGTCGCCCAGAAGATTTTTTCGGATGAGGACTTGCGTTATACAGGTTATGTTGCTGCGATTATGACGATGTTGCTTACCTGGCACCACTCAGGAATGAAGCAGACGCCGGAAGAAGTGAGCGAACTGGTAAAACAGATGTTTAAGATTGCAGATTAGTAAAAGTAACTAAAATCAATACATAAAAAATTGGAACAAAGTGTCACATTTGTCCCATGTTTGTCCCCTCGTATTAGAGGGGACTTTTTGTTATAATAATAGTAACCAAATAAAAGGAAATAAGGGAGGACGAACCAATGGGACAGAATATTAAACTTAGTAATGCACCACTTCAGGTAATTCGTACTGTAAATGACAAAATGATGTCATACAACGTAGAATTTACAGAAGTAACTGGTGGTACTTTCTGGAAAGCTTATACTCCAGAACAGATTGCAGGTACAGAAAAATTTAATGTAGCTGGAGCTACTGATATTACAGGCGCTATGGCTTCTTTGATGCAGGTATATCCACCTATCGATTTATACAACGAAAAACTTCGCAAATTAGCAAAAGAATTTGGACCAGTTTGGGTACGTGTATCTGGTACATGGGCTACAAAGACATTCTATGATTGGGATGGTACAGGTGTAATTCCAGAAGGATATCAGAACATTCTTACAAAAGAACAGTGGATTGGAGTTTTAGATTTCGTAAAAGCAATTGATGCGAAATTACTCATCTCTATCGCAAACTGTGATGGTAACCACAAACATGATGAGCCACTTGACTTAACATTAATTAAAAAACTTTATGAAGTTACATACGAACATGGCGCAACAATTGATGCTACAGAATTCGTAAACGAACCAAATATGCTAGATATCACAGGCTTCCCTGTAGGTTATACAGCAGAAGATTATTCTCGTGACCAGGATCTCTACTTCGGGTGGGTAAAAGAAAACTACCCAGAAACACTTTGTGTAGGACCATGTAATACAGAAGGAACTATGGGAGATTCAGAAAAACAGAAAGAAATGCCAGTTGGTGGTGTAGAAGCATTCTCAGGAAATATGGCTTCTTGTGATCAGTTAATGGATGGCACAACAGTTCCTATGGATGTATATAGCTACCATTACTACAATGGTATTTCAGAACGTCTTGAATTGGTTATGCCACAGATGCACTGGGATTCAGATAAGGTATTAACAGAAGGATACTTAAGCGTTGCTCCAAGCTGTTGTGAATACAACATTCCACTTCGTGACAAATATGTTCCAGGCGGAGAAATGTGGGTAACAGAATCTGGTGATGCAGGCGGCGGCGGAAATACATGGGCTTCTACATATGTTGATGTATTCCGTACATTAAACGAACTTGGAACATTCGCTACTCTTACAGATGGTGTAATCTTCCACAATACACTTGCTTCATCTGACTATGGTTTCCTTAAACATGGTACATTCGAAACAAGACCAAACTACTATGCGGTATTACTTTGGAACCGTATCATGGGTACTACGGTATATGATGCAAAAGAAGAAATCCGTGAAGGTGCTCATGTGTTTGCTCACTCTCGTAAAGATGGAAAAGTTGGTGTAGCTTACTGTATCATCAACAACTCTGAGAAAGTGACAACAACAGTAGAACTTCCAAAGACAGCAGAAGTATACAAACTTCATGCAGATACACTTCGTGCAACCGTTATGAAGTTAAATGGAAAAGAATTAGTACTTGATGAAAACAACAATGTTCCAGAAATGGCCCCAGTTGTTACAGAAGGTACACTTACATTAGAACCAGCTACAATCGCTTTTGTTGTAATGTAATCAAGTTGTTTGCAATCGGTTGACAAAAATGACAAATGCCCACTCTTTATTTATAAAAGAGTGGGCATTTTGACGGAAAAAGTACTTTTATCCGTTGTATTTTTTGCTGAAAAGTGATAAACTTGATATATCATTCAATAAGTGTCATGTGGAAGAGAAAAACTTTCACAGAGAAAGGGGAAATATGGATAAGAAAGAAATGAAAGCTCGTAAAAAAGCATTCAAAAAAGCTCGCTCAAAAGCGACGAGACCTTGGAAATGGTTGACATGGATCAGTGCTCCACTCGCAATCATTTTAACAGCAGCAACAATCGTTGTCGGCATGTTCGATAACACATTTGCACTCTTCGTTGGTGGTACTTTCTGGGAAGTAGAAAACGAAGATCCAAATGCAATTTTGTATGAATCAGAATTTGCAACAGAAAAAGAAAGAAACGAAGCCGGTGCTAAACTTGTTAAACAGGTAGAAGCAGAAGGTGCAGCTCTTCTTACAAACAATGAGAATGGTTTACCACTCGCTAAAGGTGCTAAGGTTAGCTTATTCTCTACTTCATCTGTAAACATCGTTTACGGTGGTACAGGTTCTGGTAACGTTGATGCTTCTAAGAGCCTTAACTTAAAACAGGCATTAGAACAGGTTGGTGGATTTAAAGTTAACCCAACACTTTGGGATTTCTATTCAGAAGATGGTGCAGCAGGCGAATATACTCGTGGTAATGCAGGTGCAGTAGTTCAAGACTCTGCTACAGCTTCTGGTTTTGGTTCAGCTGAAATCGTAGAAGCTCCATGGGAACTCTATGAAAAAACAGAAGGCGTATTAGAATCAATTGAACAGTATGGCGATGCAGCTATCGTAGTTTTATCACGTATCGGTGGTGAAGGTGCAGACAGCTACTTCGATCATAGCTTAGGAAAAGGTAAGAACTATCTTGCATTAAATGACATCGAAAGAGAAATGATGGCAAATGTTAAGAAGTTAAAAGATGAAGGTAAGATTGGTTCAATCATCGTTCTTATCAATACATCAAACGCTCTTCAGGTGGACTTCTTAAAGAACAACGAATATGGCGTAGATGCTACACTTTGGATTGGTGGCGTAGGTCAGACTGGTCTTGAAGCAGTAGCTGAAATCTTAAATGGTACAGTTAACCCATCTGGTAGCTTGGCTGATACATATTGCTACAACAACTATGCTCATCCAGTTATGCAGAACTTCACACCTATTCAGTACGATGGTGACTTAACAAAGATTCCTGAACATGCAGATACATACATGATTTATCAGGAAGGTATCTATGTAGGATACAAATATTTCGAAACACGTTATGAAGATAAAGTAATGGGAACAGGAAAAGCTGGTAACTATGTATATAGTGATGACGTAGCATTCCCATTCGGTCATGGCTTAAGCTATACAACATTCGAATACAGTGATATGACTTTGAACTATGATGCAGCTACTCAGACATATACAATCACTGTAAAAGTTACAAATGCTGGTAAGATTCCAGGAAAAGAAACTGTACAGATTTACGTTCAGAGTCCATACACACAGCATGACATTGAAAACCATGTAGAAAAAGCATCTGTTCAGTTAGTAGGATTCGAAAAGACAAAGATTCTTGGAGAAAATGAATCAGAAACATTAACAATCAAAGTTGATGGTGACTATGTAGCAAGCTACGATGCTTATGGTTACGGCACATATATCATGGATGCAGGTGATTACTACTTCACAGCAGCTACAGACTCACACAACGCTGTAAACAACGTATTAGCGAAAAAAGGCTATACAACAGAAAATGGTATGGATGAAGTTGGTGATCCAACATTAGTATGCACATGGAATAATCCAGAATTAGATGCAACAACATATGCTACATCTGACGCTGGTGTTAAGATTGAAAACCAGTTAAGCGAATCTGACCCTAACTTAAATGATAATGTAGAAGATATCATCTACTTATCACGTAATGACTGGGAAGGCACAATGCCAAGTCTTGAAAAGACAGTTAAAATTGCTCTTAACGAATACTTAATTCAGGGATTACAGGATCAGCAGTATAAGACAGATCCTAACACTACTGTTAAAATGCCTACACTTGGTGCTGATAACGGTATGAAACTTTACGATATGATCGGTAAAGATTATGATGATCCAGCTTGGGATGCATTATTAGATCAGCTTACATTTGATGAAATGGTTAGCTTCATCGCTGACGCTTTCCATTGGCATATGCCAGTAGAATCTGTTCAGGCTCCTGGTACACGTGATGAAAACGGTCCTCAGGGCTTAACAGTTACATTATTCGGTAGCGGTCTTGGTGTGCAGACAACAGCTCTTACATCAGAAGACGTACTTGCAGCTACATTTAACAAAGAATTAGCAGAAGCTATCGGTAACATCGTTGGTGAAGACTGTTTAGCAGCTAGAGTAACATTCCTCTATGGACCTGGTGCAAACACACACCGTTCTCCATATTCAGGACGTAACTTCGAATACTACTCAGAAGACTCAGTTCTTTCTTCAGAAATGGCGCACTATGAAGTAGCCGGTATTGAAGAAAACGGTGTATTCGTAGTTTATAAACACTTTGCATTAAATGACTGTGAACAGGATCGTATCGGTCTTGGTGTTTGGTTAAACGAACAGTCTGCTCGTGAAATTTACTTAAGAGCATTCCAGGGTGGTCTTGAAGATTCACAGGCAAGCGGTAATGGCGTAATGATGGCTTACACACGTTGGGGTACAACATGGTCAGGTTCTAATAAAGGCCTCTTAAAAGGTATCTTAAACGGCGAATGGAACTGTAATGGTCTCCAGATTACTGACAACGTACTTAACACAATGGTTAATGCTCCAGACGGTGTTATGAACGGTACAACAACATTCGACTCAATGCTGGCATTCATGGTTACTGATAACGGATTAGCTAAATATGAAGATGACCCAGTTATGGTAACAGCTATGAGAGAAGCCGCTCATCATAACTTATATGCAATCGCTAACTCACAGGCAATGAACGGTATTGGACCAAACACAACTGTTAAATCGGTTGAACCAAGCATCATTGGCACATGTAGAACTGGCGCTATTGTATTCTGGGTACTCTTTGCAGTATCAATTGTTCTTTGGCTCACAAAGAGAAGCAAATTCTTAAAAACAGAAGAAGCTATTGCTTACAAAGAATATAAAAAATCATTAAAGAATAAATAATTTTTTAAAGATTAAGGAAAGCTCCTCGTAATGCGAGGAGCTTTCTGTTATAATACTGCTATAGGCGTATTGGTCGAAAAAGGGGGAGTTTAAAGTGAGAAATCATGAGGTTACTGAAATTCAAAAATTATTAAAAAAGGGGCAGATTGCGGAAGCTGGTTGGTCTCGAAAAATGCTTCAGGAGTATGATCGAGCAGATATTAAAGCTCCAAAATGGCGTATTAAAGAATGGGATTATTATCTCATTACAAATGAGGATTTTGCTGTTGCTCTTACAGTAAATGATATGGGATATATGGGTATGCTTTCGGCATCATTTATTGATCTTAAGAATAAATGGGAGCATACAGAAACAGAGCTTACAAGCATGCCAATGGGGAAAATGAATATGCCATCTCATACAGGTGACAGTGTAATTTCTGCAAAAGCAGAAAAGTCATCTTTTGAATTGGTTACGTCAGGTGGCGTACGTCATCTTATGTGTGAGTTTAAAGGGTTTGATGGAGAAAAAGATTTCCGATGTGATATCGCTTTGAACGAACCAGAAGAACGAGATGGTCTCGTAATAGCAACGCCATTTGACAAAAAGAATCACTTCTATTACAACCATAAAATCAATTGTATGTCTGCCGTAGGTTGGGCAGAGTATGATGGAGTACGTTATGAATTCAATCCTGAAACAGACTTTGGTTTGTTGGATTGGGGTCGTGGGGTATGGACTTATGACAACTATTGGTACTGGGGTTCAGGAAGTGGTTATGTAGACGGAGTGCCAGTAGGCTTCAACATCGGATATGGCTTTGGTAATACAAAGGCGGCTACTGAAAATATCATTTTCTATAATGGCGTGGGACATAAGATTGATGATGTAAACTTTGTAATTCCAGAAGATGATTATTTGAAATCATGGAAATTTACATCTAGCGATGGAAGATTTGAAATGGACTTTGAACCAATCCTTGATAGAAATAGTTACACAGACTTAAAGTTAATCGTAAGTGAACAGCATCAGGTATTTGGTAAGATGACAGGTACAATGATTCTCGATGATGGTACAAAGGTAGAACTTAAAGATTTCCTTTGT
This sequence comes from Agathobacter sp., assembly GCA_045612245.1. GTDB lineage: Bacteria > Bacillota > Clostridia > Lachnospirales > Lachnospiraceae > Roseburia. Next base: position 3,340 of record JAZKYR010000001.1, on the reverse strand, counting down.
TTCGCAGAAAAGGTACATAATAAGTATTAACGATTTAGCCAAGCAGGCGGATGAAAATAAAGGAGGTGTATGCTCGCATACAACCTCCTTTTATTTTTAGACGGATAGTTTGGCGTTTCGCCAAACTGCGAGAGCTGAGTCGCTTGATAAAGCGACGAAAAGTCACGAAGTGACGTGGGTCGAGCCTGCTGGCTAAATCCTAGTCTCTTATTTGCTTCCCCGTCACATCCATATGATAATTCTCCCTCATAATTAATTCCGAAATTGGAACAATTTCATACCCTTGATTTTTTAAATTCGTAAGCATCTCATCCAAAGCGTCTGCAGTATATTTTGCGCCATTGTGACAGAGGATGATGGCACCAGGTTCAAGAGCTTTGTGATTACATACTTTATTTATGATTTCAGAGGCAGAGAGGTCTTTCCAGTCGAGAGAATCCACGCTCCATTGAACTGGATAATACCCTAGTTCGTAACAGGCTCGAATTACCTCGTTATCATATGCTCCAGAAGGAGGGCGAAATAGCTCCATTTCATATCCGGTCAAATCTTTGACCGCATTATGTACCTTCATGATTTGTTCTCTTTTTGCATCTTTGCTAAGGGTGGTCATATCCGGATGGGTTGCGCTATGATTGCCTAAATCATGCCCTTTTTTGACAAGTTTTTTCACACATTCTGGGTAAGATTCTACCCAACCACCGGTCATAAAAAATGTAGTTTTTATGTTGTGCTTATCCAGAATATCGAGGATTCTATCGAAGTCTTCTGCACCCCAGGCTGCGTCAAACGATATTGAAATTTTCTTCTCCTCAGTGTCCACACAGTAAATAGGTAATTCTCTATCTCCATATGTGCTATTTACTTCAAGTGCAATATCTCCTAAATAGGTTGCAAAAAGTACACAGACAAAAAGAAACAGTGCTTGTAGGCTGATTTTGGTTTCTTCTTTCATGGTTATTACCTGCGAATTGTTTTGTTTTCAATATATTCAGTAGCTGGTTTACATATCCATAAATTTCAGCTATAATTTATCCTTAGTTGTATATATAAATTAAGATACGGAAGTAAGAAAGTTATGGAAAAATTATTCGGAATGTGGAAGTCATTTTCAGTGGCTCAAAAAACAATTTCAATTCTATCGGCAGTGCTTGCTACAACGCTTGTAGTAGGTGGCGGGATTTTGATTTCTAATGCAGGGAAGAATACCGATGCGCCAAATACAGAAGTTGGGACAGAGACCGAGGTGTTTGGAACGGAAGAGGTCTTTATGACCGAGATGACGGAAGAAACTGAAATGGAAGTCATAGAGACAATTTCGGTTAAACTTTATACAACATCCATCGAAAAAGATTTAAAAATCAAGATTTTGGATGAAGATAATGTGAGAGTAAAAGGTCAAACATTTGTGGTTTTGGTTACACCAGAAGGCAAGACCGAGGGAAAAGAATACAGCGATAATGACAAAGATGGTATCATCCACATCAAATCTATGAAGCCTGGAAAATATACCGTGCAGTTACAGGAAATAGAAGGATATGTACCAGTAGAAAATCCAATCACCGCGACGGTAAAAGACCAGATTGCATATGAAAAGGTAGAAATCAAGAACGAAATCAAAAACGAAAGTGAAGTATCGGGTTCTCAGGACGGAGCAAACAAGACAGAGTCTACAAAAAATGAGATAAAAGATACCTTGCCATATTTAACAACTGATGTAAAAACAGATGAAGTAAGTAAAGATAAAGTAGATATTTCTGCTTTTGCAGATGCAAAAGCAAGTACAGATAAAAATGTGCTGGTGTTAGAAAATGGTACAGAAACAGCACAGCTTGCACTTCCAAAAACAGCGACATTATATACGAGCGGAAAAGATAGTGCTAAGACGCTTCTTTTAGAACTTGATTTTTCAGATGCGACTGGTGTTGTGGAAGATGTTGAGTGGCAGTTAAATGGTAATGCAATTGAGTATGCAGTGGCGGACGATGAAAAGTCAGCGACACTTACTATGAAAGCAGCCGGAACTGCAAAGATATCTGTTGTGGTAACGTATAAGACGCCGATTGAACAACCAGAAACTTCGGATGGTTCAGAAACATCGGAAGGAAATTCGGTAGGACTCAGTTCGAACATGGGTGGTCTACCTACTACGACGACCAAGACTTCAACTATGGAATGTGTAGTAAGAGTAGTAGATCAGCCGGATGCTCAGACACAGCTTAAGGATACCAATGGAAACCTCTTGTATCTGGATGCGGATGCGACAAAGATTGCAACAGCAAAAGATTATGCCAGTGCAGAAAAATTTTATGCAAATCCAAAGTATGTCGGATGGCATAAGATTGATGGAAAAGATTATTACTACAAAGAAGATGGCACACCTGCAACAGGTAAGCAGATTATCGGTGGTGTAGAATACGAATTCGACGAAACCGGTTACTTGATTACAAAAGAACGAAGTATCGGCATTGACGTATCTAAGTGGCAGGGAAAGATTGATTGGGCTAAAGTTGCAAAGGACCCAGCGGGTATTGAATTTGCAATTATTCGTTGTGGTAACAGATATAGCAAAACGGGCGATATTGTAGAAGACCCTTATTTCAAACAGAATATCGAAGGTGCTATTAAAAATGGCATCAAGGTAGGCGTATACTTCTACAGTCAGGCGATTACCAAGGCAGAAGCGGTAGAAGAAGCGAGTGCCGCACTTGAATTGGTAAAAGGCTACAACCTTCAGCTGCCAATCTATATCGATACCGAAGGTTCTGGCGGACGAGCAGATGCGCTTACAAAACAGGAACGAACAGAAATCTTAAAGACTTTCTGTGAAGTTGTGAAAAACGCTGGTTACAAGCCAGGTGTATATTCTGGTGCTTACTGGTATAAAAATCATGTAATCGCGAGCGAAATAGAACAGTATCATATCTGGGTAGCTCAGTATAATGAAGAGTTAACTTACAAGGGACGATATGATATCTGGCAGTACACCAGTAGTGGAAATGTAGCTGGAATCAATGGTAAAGTGGATATGAATATTGCATATCGAACCTATTATTAAAACATAGAATAAGACAAAGAGACTCTTTCTAGGAAAGGGTCTCTTTTTTATTAAAATTAGACAAAATGGAGAGTGAAAAATCTGTCAATTATCACCAAGAGCAATAAATTGACAAACATATCGGGGGGGGGTAAAATGAGTTTACAGATTTTGTTCGTTGAAACTATATAATATGAAAGGGGAAAGAAATCAATGAAGAAAAAATTAATGGCATTGTTAATGGCTATGGTTCTCGTTCTCGGAATGAGCACTACAGCATTAGCAGCAGATAGTTCGGTAGGG